>JAYURF010000484.1:0-3455 GCA_043756365.1 Acidimicrobiales bacterium | reverse complement strand
CCGACGGATCAGGTGCCGGAACGGAGGGCTTCGACCGGGGCGAGGCGGGTCGCCCTGATCGCCGGGTACGTGCCGGACACGAGGCCGGTGAGTCCACCAACGACCGGAGCCAACAGCGGTGCAAACGGATCAAGGACCGGAGTCCAGTTCTGGTATGCCGACACCACGACCACCACGACCGTACCCACGCTCGCACCGACGATTCCTCCAACGAAGCCCATCGTGGTGCTCTCGAGTAGGAACTGCTGGCCGACATGGCGACGCGACGCCCCGAGGGCGCGGCGGAGCCCGATCTCGCCGGTTCGTTCGATGACCGAGACGAGGGTCACGTTGGCGATGCCGATCGCACCGACCAGTAGCGACACCCCGCCGAGGATCAGGAACAGCAGATCGAGGTCGTTCTGCACGGCATCACGCACTCGCTGCGGATCGGGCGGTGACACTACCTTGAGGCTGCGCGGGTTGTCGGGCCGCAAGGCCAGCGGCAATTGGCGGGCCACGAGCGACGTTGCCCCGATCTCGGTCTCGACGACCACGATCGCCGGATTCTGCAGCCGGTAGTACCGCTGCGCCGTCCCTTCCGGGATGATCACCGCACCCAACAGGTCTGGTTGGCGGGCCACGCCATCGAGGATGCCGATGACCAAGTAGATGTCGTCGCCGATGCTGATCGCGGGCAGGTGATCGACTCGCGTGATGCCGAGCCGAGAGGCCGCATTCGGACCCAGTACCGCGACTCGATCGGCGCGCTGCGAGTGGGCTTCGTTGAGCAACGCTCCCGTGCGTAGATCGGCGCGGACGGCTCCGAACAGCCCTGGCGACGCAGCGCTGACGGTCAACTTGAACGCCGTCGGGCTCTGCGGATCGCTGAGTGCCGACCCGGCGACGAGGCGCGAACCTACGTTCAGTGTGCTGAGGTTCCCGACAGCGGCGACGCCGTTGAGGCGGCCGACGCGTTCGGGCGCGTCCCACGGCAGCGCATCGACGGCAACGCTGGTCGCCGACGGTTTCGGGGTGACGACGATCTCGGTCGCCGCCAGTTCGTCGAAGCGACCCACGATTCGGTGGCCTGCCGTGCGCGACAGCCCGAGAGTGGCCACCAGCGCGGCGAGCCCGACGACGGTACCGATGACGGTGAGGACCGTACGCCCGGGTCGGGCGAACAGGCCACCGAGCGCCTCGTTGACGAGGTCGCGCATTGTCATGCCCGAGGGTGCCTGGAGCGGTCGGTCGCCGGTACGGCGGGTGCGCCGCCAGAGCCGCATCATCGCACCTCCGTCAGCCGACCATCGACGATGCGGATCTGGCGCAGCGCGCGCTCGGCGACGTCTCGTTCATGGGTGATCATCACCATCGTCATCCCCTGCTGGTTGAGCTCGGCGAACAGGGCCAGCAACGTTGCCGTCGTGGTCGAGTCCAGGTTGCCAGTCGGTTCGTCACACAGCAGCAACCGGGGCGATCCCATCAGCGCCCTGGCGATGGCCACCCGCTGCTGTTCGCCCCCTGAGAGCTGCGTGGGCACGAAGTCGGCGCGATGCGCCAGCCCCACCTTCTCGAGCGCGTCGGCGGCCCGCTGGCGCCGGCTGCCCCACGGTGCCTTGCGATACACGTCGGCCAACATGACGTTCTCGGTGACCGTGCGATGGGCGAGCAGCCGAAACGACTGGAACACAAAGCCGATCCCCCGGCTGCGGAGTCCGGCGCGCTCTTTGTCGGTGAGATCGGCGACCTCGATGCCATCGAACCGGTAGGAACCCGACGTGTATCCGTCCAAACATCCGAGGATGTTGAGCAGCGTCGACTTCCCCGATCCTGACGGGCCGACGACGGCGACCCAGTCGCCACTGCCGACGACGAGGTCGACATCAACCAGCGCATGCACCGGTGGCACCGAGTCGTACCGCTTGCCGAGCGCCGCCAGTTCCACGACAGCCGGAACGAAAGGCACCGTCGACAACTCGTCGAACCGGATTGCAGCAGCGTCGGTGGGAGTGTCGTCGCCTGACGTGGCATCCGCGGGCGTGTAATCGGCGGGCGTGACATCGGCAGCGTTAACCACCGGAACCACCAGCCACCGTGATCTCGGTGAAGCTCTCGCTGGTGACCTCGGCGGTGGTCTCTGTCGCGGCGCCGACCGGGCTGGTCCCGGCGGACGACGTGCCGGCAGACGACGTGTCGGCAGACGACGTGCCGTTCTGCTCGAAGCCGATCACCACGAGATCACCCACGTGCAACGAACCGTCGGCGGAAGTGACCTCGACGTAACCATCGGCCGACAACCCGGGAGTGACGGTGATGAACTCCGTACTGCCGCCGACGCTCACCTGGACCCGCGACGAGCCATCGGGCGCCAACGTCAATGCGCTCACCGGTACGGCCATCACCGAGCCACTACTCGATTCGACGGGGATCGTGAGCCGGACCGAGGTTCCGATCAGGTTGGGTGGCGCATCGGCGACATCGATCGTGAACGACACGTGAAACCCATCCACACCGTTGGTGCCAGGTCCCGGCGCAACCGCAGCCACAATCCCAACGGTAGCGATGCCGAGGTCTGGCTCATCGATCTGCACCGACATTCCCGCGGTGACGAGACCGGCATCTTCCAGCGCCAGACCGCCATCGATGTGGACGAGCGCATCCGTGACCGACATGATCGCCCCGACGACCGGATCGCCAATCGTCACGAACACCTCCGACACCCGCACCGGGCCCGAGGCGACGAAGACCAACTCGTCGGCCGGCACCTGAACGCCGGCCCGACGGCGGGCCAGATCGGCTTCCTGCGCGGCCCGGCCGGCAACCTCGTCGCGAGATCCTGCCGCGAGCCGGGCGTTGGCCACGGCACTCTCGGCGGAACGCACAGCCGCGACGCTCACGCTGACGTCGGCCGACGCCTCAGCGGCAATCGCCGAAGCCTCATCGATGGCGCGTTCGCCTGCGAGGCGCACCGCGTCGGAGTTCGCCTTCGATGTGTTGAGCTCGCGCTCCGCGGCAGCGATCTCGGTCGGTGTCGCCGGTGCGGGCGATTGCAACCGGTTCAACGTCGACAGCTTGACGGCAACGTCAGCGGCGGCCACCGCATCGGCAGCGGCCGCCTGCGTGCGTGCCGCGGCCAACGCCCCGGGCGCACCGGTCACGACCGCCTGAGCGTCGGCGATCGCCTGCACGCCGGCGAGATTCGCCTGATCGGCGGCGGCTCGTGCCGCAGCGAGGTCGGCCTGCGCCGTCGCGATCAATGCGGTTGTGGCCAGCGGGTCGACCAGGAGCCCGTCGAGGGTTGCCTGCCGTGCCGCCACGGCCGCGGCCGCCGCCGCGTTGGCGGTCGCGGCGGAAGCCGTCGCCGTGGTGAGCCGTCCAGGCGCCTGATCGAGAATTGCCTGCGCATCGGCGACCGCCCGCAGCCCAGTGCTGCGGATCGCCGACTCGTTCGCCCGCGCCGCAGCGAGGTCGGA
>JAYURF010000483.1:0-3469 GCA_043756365.1 Acidimicrobiales bacterium | reverse complement strand
TGCCCATCTGCGCGGCGATGTCGGTGAGCGGCGCAAGCTTGCCTGCGCGCGCGATGTCAAGATCAGATGGGAACGACACTCGGGGACCCCCTACGAGTCAAAAGCTGGTTGGAACGATACGACTTGCCACGATTCCGATCATGCGGATTCCATGATGCGGAACGCGCTCACGATGCGGAACATCAGAGAGTGTGACATAACCGGAGTGCATCGTAGATAGCGGCGTGGATGTTCCGTCCGGCAACGGCATCGCCGATGCGAAAAAGCTGGTACTGGCCCGGACGGCTGGTGACGATCGTTTGCGGCCGTCCGTCGATCAGGGCACCGTGGTCGACGGCGCCGCCGTTGGAGGATTGCGCGGCGAGCGAGTGGTACAACGCGTCGTTCGCAGCGACACCTTGGTCGACCACCACCGCGTCGACCACGCGGGTGGACCGGTGGGGGGTGTGGTCGCTGCCGAGCTCCACAGCGAGGCGGCCGGAGTTGTGTCGGCGAACGGCGCGCAGCCGTTGGTTGAGAGTGATGCGGGTCTCGGTCTCGTTGAAGACCCTCGCGTACGGGACCAGGTTCATGCCCCCGACGTCGATCCCGAGGGTTCGCTCGGGGGTGACGATCTCTAGCTGCGCCCCGGAGCGAGCGATCAGTTCGGCTGCCGTCATCGCCGAATGCGTGCCGTCGTCGTCGAACAGCAACACGTCGCCGTTCGGCCGGACCTCGCCGCTGATCACGTCCCAGGCCGAGATGACCAGATCGGCACCGGCGTCGAGTGTGGCAGCGTGCGGCAGGGCCCCGGTTGCGACGATGACCACGTCGGGTTTCAGCGTGGCGACCATCGCTGCGTCGGCGACGATGTCGAGGCGCACATCCACGCCCAACCGGGCGAGCTCAGCGTCACGCCACTCGGCGATGCCGAGTAGGTCCCTGCGGCGCGGGTTGCGCGCCAACAGGCGTAGCTGGCCGCCGGTCCACGGCATTGCTTCGAGCAGCACGACGTGATGGCCGCGTTCGGCGCTCACCCGTGCAGCCTCCAAGCCTCCGGGCCCGGCACCGATCACCACCACGCGGCGCGCCACATCGGCGGGCTGCACCTCGTGGGGCATCGTCAGCTCGCGGCCGGTCGCGGCGTTGTGGATGCACAGCGCCTCGCCGGCTTGGTAGATCCGGTCGAGGCAGTAGGTGGCGCCAACGCACGGCCGGATGGTGTGCTCCACCCCGAGGCGGATCTTGCGCACCAGATTGGGGTCCGCAAGGTGGGCCCGAGTCATCCCGACCATGTCGAGCTTGCCCTCTCGGATCGCGTGGCGGGCAGTGGCAACGTCGTCGATCTTTGAGGCGTGAAACACGGCGAGGGGGCGACCCGCAGCGGCCAGGCCGGCACGCACCCGGCCGGCGAAGTCGAGGTGCGGAGCCGACGGCATCCCCTGGATCGGGATCACCTCGGTGAGCACTGCGTCGGTCACGATGTTGCCGCGGATCACGTTCACGAAGTCGATCAGCGGGCTTGCAGTGCTGTGCGCCGGGTCGGTGATGCGGTGCAGGATCGCCATTCCCGCCGGCTCGTCGATGCCGTCGGCGCGGACCTCGTCGATGGCCATCCGGATGCCGACGATGAACTCTGGCCCTACACGCGCGCGGATGGCGCGCAGCACCCTCAGCGGGAAACGCAGCAGGTTCTCGAACGAGCCGCCGTAGTCGTCACTGCGTTGATTGGTAGCCGGCGACCAGAACTGATCGAACAGGTGCCCGTACGCCTCCACCTCGATGCCGTCCATTCCGCCGGCCTGCATCCGTTCGGCGGCATCGGCGTAGTCGCCGACGATGCGGTCGATGTCCCACTGCTCGGCCACCTTCGGGTGCGCGCGGTGGGCCGGCTCGCGCAGTGCCGATGGGGCAACCACGGGCAGCCAGTCGTCCTGGCCCCATCCGGTACGGCGGCCAAGGTGGCTGATCTGGATCATCGCCGCAGCACCGTGCTCGTGGATCTCGTCGGTCATCGCCCGGATCCACGGGACGATCTCGTCGCGATGGGCGAACAGGTTGCCGAACGCCGGGGGGCTGTCCGGCGACACCACCGCGGTGCCGGCAGTCATCGTCAATGCCAGCCCACCCTTGGCTTTGGCGACGTGGTAGGCGCGATAACGGTCCTTGGGCATTCCGTCTTCGGAGTAGGCCGGTTCGTGGGCCGTCGACATCACCCGGTTGCGCAGCGTCAGGTGCTTGAGCTGGAACGGTTGCAACAGGGGATCGTCGGAGTCAGCCACGGCAGGTCAGTACCACTGGTCGGGCATCTCCGCCTTGCGGCGGGCGACGAACTCGCACAGCGCGGCATCGGTAGCGTCGTCGATCGGCGGTGGCTCGTAGTTGGCCAGTACCTCCCGGTACATCGCGGCGGCACGGTCCTCGGTTCGGCTCTCACCGGCGTCACGCCACTGTTCGAAACTGGAGCTGTCACTGAGCACCGGGTCGTAGAACGCGTGCTCGTAATGACGCAGGGTGTGCTGCGAACCGAAGAAGTGCTTGCCGGGGCCGACCTCGGCGAAGCCATCGATCGCGAACTGATCGTCGGACAGGTCGACGCCGCGCAGGTACGTGTGCGCCGCTCCGCACAGGTCGAGATCCATCATGAACTTCTCGTAGCCCATCGTCAGCCCACCTTCCAACCACCCGGCGGAGTGAAGGATGAAGTTGGCCCCGCACAGCAGTGCGGCCTGCATCGAGACCGCGGATTCCTGCATCGCCTGACCGTCGGCGATCTTCGATGAGGTGAACGCTCCCGAGCAGCGCAGCGGCAAACCGACGCGGCGTGCCAGTTGCCCGACCACGAGCGATCCGATCGCCGGTTCGGGCGTGCCGAAGGTGGGGCTGCCGCTGCGTAGCGCCATCGACGACAGGAAGTTGCCGTAGATCGCCGGCGATCCGGGGCGGACGAGTTGGCCGAGGGCAACGCCGACAAGGGTTTCGGCGTGCGCTTGGGCGACGGCACCGGCTGTGGTGACGGGGCCCATCGCCCCACCGAGGATGAACGGCACCACGACCGGGGCTTGGTTGGCCGCAGCGTAGGACTTCAGCGCGCCGGTCATCGTCGCGTCCCACACGAGGGGAGAGTTGACGTTGACGTTGCCGAGGATCACGCAGTGCCGATCGACCACGTCGGCCCCGAATGCGATGCGGGCCATCTCGATCGAGTCGGCGGCGCGCGAGGGAGCCGTGACCGAGCCCATGAACGCCTTGTCGCTGTAACGGAGGTGGCTGTACACCATGTCGAGGTGGCGTTTGTTGACCGCCACGTCGACCGGTTCGCACACGGTGCCGCCGGAATGATGCAGCCACGGCGTCGCATAGCTGAGCTTGACGAAGTTCTGGAAGTCCTCCAGCGATGCGTACCGTCGGCCGCCGGCCAGATCGCGCACGAACGGCGACCCGTAGCTGGGGGCGAGCACCACGTTGTTGCCTCCGATGTGCACCGAGC
>JAYURF010000482.1:0-3476 GCA_043756365.1 Acidimicrobiales bacterium | reverse complement strand
CACCTGGGCGCGCTCGTAGGCGATCGTTGCGCCCTCGGGGTCGTGCTCGTCGTCGGTGGAGGTCAGCTCGGCGGCCTCGACGATGCCGGTGAAGTTCTCGTGCAGCGTGCTGATCTGCGAACCGACCCGCGATCGCTCGAACTGGATCGCCCGCCGGATCTGGTCGTGGCCGGCCCTGTCAGCGCGGCCGCTGTCGGCGCTGCCCTTGTCGACGAAAGGATTGGCGGGCTGCGTCATCGCCGCAGCCTTGCACACCCTGCGATGTTTCCCGCGGAAAACGATGGCGGTTGCCTACACCGGGCTGCTGGCCGTCGCGCCCTCTTGGGGTTCGCGCTCTTTGATCCGCAACAACCAAGCCGTTGCGCCGAGCAAGAGCACCACCACGCCGAGCACGCCGATCTGCCACAACTGATCGCTGAACTTCGAGCCGGTGCTGCCGATGTCCTCGGCGGCTTTGACCGAGAGCACCACGATCTCCTTCAGCGAGGCGATGATTCCCACGAGCAGGAACGGTTCGGCAACGAGCTCGCGTTTGGTGATCGTGATCCGTACTGCCGACAGCAACTCGACCACGATGAACAACAACAGCAACGTGTCGAGCATCTCGATGATCGGCGCGGAGCCGAGGCCATCGAACACGTTCAGGAACTCGTCGCCGGCCACGACCAGCAGCACCCCTGCGGCGGCGAGCAGCAGGGCGGCGATACCGAAGTAGACGATGTCCTCGGCAACCGCCAATACCGCCTCGGCCCGCCGGTCGCGGCGCTGCTCATCCCGGTCGACGTTGGCCACGCAGCGATTGTGTCACGAAACGCTGGTGGGTGGGAGGGCGCGGCGGGGGCGCGGGTCGCCGCAAGGTCGCCGCACGAGGCAGCAGCCGCACAGGTTGGCGATACAGGTGTCGGGACCTTCGAACGCGGCGAACTGTCGAAGCGCCCATCCGAGTGTCGAGCGCCCACCCGTGTGCGCGCTCGACACTCCGACCCCCCTCCCCACACTCGGATGACACGCGGGGACTCGGATGACACGCGGGGACTCGGACGACACGCGGGGACTCGGATGACACGCGGGGACTCGGATGACACGCGGGGACTCGGATGACACGCGGGGACTCGGATGACACGCGGGGACTCGGACGACACGGATGTGGAGCGACCGATTGTCGAGAAACACACGGCCACGGTGGCTTTCTCGACAGGCGGCGGCACCTTGGCCGCAGGCTGGGGGCTGGGGGGCTGGGCCGCGCGATGGCCGACGGCGGAACCGACGTATCAGGCGAGGGCAGCGATGGCGTCGGCGACGGCGATGGCGCGCTGGGCGTTGGCGACGTGGAGGTTCTCGATCATCCGTCCGTCCACGGTGATCACGCCACGGCCCACGGCGACGGCCTCGTCGAAGGCGGCGATCACCCGCCGGGCATGGTCGATCTCGGCGTCGGTGGGTGCCCACACCTCGTTGGCGATGTCGACCTGGCCGGGATGGATCAAGGTCTTGCCGTCGAAGCCCATCTCCGCTCCCTGCACGCATTCGGCGCGGAACCCGTCGAGATCCTTGATGTCGTTGTACACCCCATCGAGGATCACCACGCCTGCCTCGCGAGCGGCAGTCAGCGCCCACGCAAGATGGGGCACCAGCGGATGACGGTCGGGCACCAGCGCGGCGCGCAGTTCTCGGGCGAGGTCGTTGGTCCCCATCACCAAGACCGAAACTCGTGGGTGCGCGGCAATCGAGCGCACGTCGAGGATCGCCGTCGGCGTCTCGATCATCGCCCAGATCGTCAGCGCCGCTGGTGCCCCCGCCGAATCGAGCACGCCGGACACCTCGTCGAGATAGGCGACCGAACCGACCTTCGGCATCACGATCGCCGAGGCGCCGCTGGTGGCGGCGGCGGCGACGTCGTCGGCACCCCACGGCGTATCCAGACCGTTGCAGCGGATCGTCAACTCGCGCTGGCCGTATGCACCCGACGAGGCGGCGGTAACCGCCTTGGCGCGCGCCGACACTTTCGAATCGGGGGCGACTGCGTCTTCGAGGTCGAAGATGATTGCGTCGGCGGGAAGCGTCTTGGCCTTCTCCAGGGCCCGCTCGTTGGCGGACGGCATGTACAGCACGGAACGGCGGGGCCGCAGGTCGGTCATCGGAAGCTCCTGAAATGTCGAGGGCGGCGGGAGGGCACGTTGCGAACGGGTCAGAACCCGTAGCTGGCGGCCAGCTCGGGGTCGCGGTCGGCGAGTTGACGGGCGAGGTTGACCACGACGTGGCACTGCTTCACCGAGGCGTCGTCTTCCATCTTGCCGTCCAGCATGATCGCCCCGGTGCCGTCACCCATCGCGTCGATCACCCGCTGCGCCTGGTGCACATCGCTCGGTCGAGGGCTGAACACCCGCTTGGCGATCTTGATCTGCGCTGGGTGCAGGCTCCACGCACCCACGCAACCGAGGAGGTAGGCTCTGCGGAACTGGTCCTCGCAGGCAACGGTGTCCTTGATGTCGCCGAACGGGCCGTAGAACGGCAGCAGGCCAAAGGTGACGCAGGCGTCGACCATGCGCGCCAGCGTGTAGTGCCACAGGTCTTGCTGGTAGGTGGGCCTGGCGGCATCGGGGTGGTCCGGGTCGGGGTCGGCGCGCACCACGTAGTCGGGGTGGCCACCGCCGACGCGGGTTGTCTTCATCCGCCGGTTGGCGGCCAGATCGGCGGGGCCGAGCGAGAGGCCCTGCATCCGCGGTGATGCGGCGCAGATCTCTTCGATGTTGGCCACACCCCGAGCCGTTTCCAAGATGGCGTGCACCAGCAGCGGTTTGGTCAGCTTGGCCTTCGCCTCGAGCTGGGCGAGTAGGCGGTCGACGTAGTGGATGTCCTCGGGGCCCTCCACCTTCGGGATCATCACCACATCGAGCCGGTCGCCGATCTCGGTGACGAGGGTGGTCAGGTCGTCGAGGCCCCATGGCGAATCGAGGCTGTTGACCCGCGTCCACAGTTGTGTGTCGCCGAGATCCAGGGTGCGGCCCACCTCGACAAGGCCGGCGCGGGCCGCCTCCTTGTCGGCCATCGGGATCGCGTCTTCGAGGTTGCCGAGCAAGATGTCGACCGTCGGTGCCAGTTCGGGCAGCTTGGCGACAAGCTTCGCGTTCTGCGGTGGGAAAAAGTGGATGACGCGACTCGGTCGGAACGGGATCTCGCGAATCGGATCGGGAGCGCCGACGGCGAGCGGCTTGAAGAAGTCACGGGGGCTACGCACGCAGCGAGCGTATGTGGCTGCAGTGTCAGTGGCGAAACGGGCACACTGGTGGCGTGGCTGACTTTGACGCGATCCTGTTCGATGCGGGCGGCATCCTGGTGCTCCCCGACCCCACCGTGCTCGGCCCGCTGTTGGCCTACTACGGGGGCGACCCGTCAATCGGACGCCATCGTCGAGCCCACTATGCGGCTATGGCGGCCAAGAGCTCGGTTGGTGCGGCGGAGACGATCTGGGATGA
>JAYURF010000481.1:0-3481 GCA_043756365.1 Acidimicrobiales bacterium | reverse complement strand
CTCTGGGTCGCGGAGAGCTCCGCCGAGGTTGAGCAGCACATCGGCAGCCTGCGCCCACTCTGCGAACGCGCGCCACGACATGCCGGTGACCCCGCGGTTGCCGTGCAGCAGCGCGGACTTCCCGACGAACCCGACGTGCGTGAGGGATGTCGAGAAACAGCGAGTCGCCAGGCGGTTGCGTGGCGTCGGTTCGACCACCATCACCTCGTGCCCGAGCTGTTGGAGGCCGAGCGCGTACTGCAGGACCGCCCACGCAGCTCCGCCCTGCAGCGGAGTCGCCGCAAACGATCCCGCCAACAAGAACTTCATGGCAGATCGCACCTGTCGAGGAAGCGCGCGAGCACCACGTCGCTGTCGAAATACGTCTCGGCAATCGCACGCGCCGACCGGCAATGCGCCTCGTAGTCCGCGACGATCGACTCGGCTCCTGCACGTGCCTCGTCCAAATTGGTGAAAGCAACGAGACCTGATCCCGTCGGCAGACAGCTGCTAAAACCCGTGTCTTGCACGAGCGCCGGGCGTCCACTGGCGAGGTACCTCGTGGTGCGGTCGCTGAACCAGCCGCAGTTCGACTCGACGTACATGCCCTGTGCCACCGAGAACTCGGCCATCGAACCCGTGACGTACGAGCGGAAGCTGTCCGGACTGCCGGCCGCGGACGTGGGGTCGACGAGTTCCCATCCAGATCGATCGAGCAGGTCGAGGTCCGCGGACTCGTCAGGATGGATGGCGAGTGCCGCCTCGAACCGTGCGTCGACCAGCGTCGGAAGTGCGATGAATTTGCGGAACTCGTGGAGCTTGAGCCCAAACCGGCGTCGGTCTCGCTCGATCGGCCCGAACGGTCCGCGCCAGGTTGCGATGGTCGTAAAGCGGAAACGATCGGCGGTCCCGATGTCGGCGCGATGTTGAACAGGCCAATCATCGAGAACGACGGGTTGACGCACGTGGTGCCACTGCCGGTCGCCGGTCGGCACATCGCAGCCTGGGCGACCGATGTGCTCACCGATGGTGACGAATCGATCGTGTCCCTGCAGGCGGGCACCGGCGTTTCCGGCAGCGTCCCAGAACTGTGTGAAGCCGGGGTCGATGTCGACGTACACACGGCGCCGGAACGCCGACAGGAGCGTGGGTTCCGTGAGGTGTCCACTGATGTTCACCAGGAGCGCCCCGTCGGTGGCGATCTGACGGATCTGGTCGATCGGTGCGCCGATCGTCTCGCCTCTGTCGCACATGAGGCTCGAACGTTGAGCGAGCCCGAAGCGGCCGCCCACGAATGACCACCAGCGTTGGTTCGACGAGCAGCTGAACGGCACGTTGTGGCCGTCCTCGTCGGTGCAGTGCTGTTCGGCGATCTGCTCGACGAACCAGACCTCGCACCCAAGGCGCTCGAGCCCGCGGATCCAACTCAGGCGCACCCAGGCCTCACCTCCATTGCGGGGTTTGTTGGCCATCGCTCCGGCCACGACGACGACGGGTGCTGACACTCAGGCGACCCCGATTCGTTCGAGCAGCGACGTCACGACGACCGAGGCATCGAAGAGGTCGACGGCAAGCTCACGAGCAGCCCTCGCATGGTGTGCCCAGTTGCCATCGATCTCCTCGATCGCAGCCGCTGCTTCGTCGACGTCCCGAATTGCGAGCACTCCGTCGCCGGTCGGGAGATGGCGACTGAACCCTGTGTCCTGCGCCACCACTGGTCGGCCAGAGGCGAGGTAGCAGGCGCTGCGATCGCTGAACCAGCCGCTCTGCGAGCGCACGTACATCTCTTTGGCGATCATCAGTTCCATCGACGAGCCGCGTATGTACTCCCCGTACGAGTGCAGATCGGCCGAGATCGGGTTCGGGTCGACGATTTGCCAGCCGCCGGTTACGAGTCCGGCAGCGTCGGCGGCGTCAGCCGGGTCGATGGCGAGCGCCAGTTCGAGATCGACACCAGCCAGCGCGCCGGGCAGACTCGCGAACCGGCGCAGCTCGTGGACCCGGAGGCCATATCGGTTGCCTTCGTGCTCGACAGGAGCGAACGGACCGCGCCACGTACACACGCTCGTCGCGCGGGAGCGAGACGGCAACGGCACCGGCCCGGCGTCCGGCCAGCGGCTCAGTGCGACCGGAGGCAACGTGGTCACGACGGTCAGTGCAGTGGGCGGCACCGTGCATCCTGAACCGCACAGGTTCAGTCCCACCGATGCGATGACGTCATGTCCGGCGAACACGTCGGCCTGCCCCATCGCTAGCCAGAACTGACCGAACCCGGGGTCGATGTCGAGGAACACCCGTCGTTCGACTGAACCGAGTACTTCGGCGTCGTCGATGTAGCCCATCACGTTCAGCAAAACGGAGGCCTGACGGCACCGCTCGAGGAGGTCACCTCGGTTCATCCCCCAGCACGAGCGCCCTTCATCGTGCAGTACGGCGACCTGGTCGTTTCTCAGGCCCGCCTCGCACATCACGCGGCGCAGCCAAGCCAGCTGTCGCGACGTCGCGACCGGCTGGTCCGGACCGTCGTCGAGCATGTCCGGATCGAGTCGGTCGACGAACACGACGTCGTACCCCGCGTCGCGCAAGCCGACCAACCAGTTGACGAACACCCACGCATGCCCTGCCACACCGGGCCGCTGTGCCAGGGCTCCTGCGAACACAGCTGTCGGTCGTCGAGCGATCACGCGGCAGTGGGCACGGACATCTGGGTGGGTGCCGGCGGGACCTTGGGACCAAGGCGATGCGCCAGGCCGTTCCCTTCCAAGAACCGGATCATTCTCACCCGCAGGCGAACGTACATGGCCTCTGTAGCGGACCAGTCGCCGTCATACGGATCGAAGTCTGGGTCCAGCGATCCCATCTTCTGGTGGGGAAGCTGCAGCAGGTCGACGAGTTCCTCTGTGCGCCGGTCGTACGTCAGGTAGTACGCCGGTACACCGTTGGCCAACGCGAGGAGATTGCCGTGGAATCGACAGCCGACGACCATGTCGACGGTCTTGTACAGGTCGAGGTAGTCGGTGATGTCCCACGAGAAGAACGTCGACCGAGTCATCCACTCGACCAACTCGGGCCACGCACGTGTGTCGTAGCGGCGATGGACCTCTGCGCGCAACGCCACCGGATCCAACATCACCCGGTCGTGGCGGAGAAGATCGGGGATGTCGGTGCTGACGAGGCGGTCGCCGGATTCGACGTTCCACCGCTCGGCCATGAACAAATCCTGGAGCGCAATCTCCTCGCCCTGCAGTGAGATGGTCACTCGTTTCGTTGACTGACGGACTCGGTCGAGTGCGATGAACTGGTTACGATTCATCGATTCCTCGGTAGTGAACAGTCCGTCGCGAAACGTGAATGCCGCGTGTTCTCGCTGCGGACGACGGAGCCGCAGCTCCGGCTGGCGCTGCCACATGAGCGTCGGACAGCCGGTCACGACCGTGTTGTGGATCCCGTGCTGTGCGAGGAGCTCGGCGGACGCGTCGCCGCGCACGGCGGATGTCTCGCA
>JAYURF010000480.1:0-3484 GCA_043756365.1 Acidimicrobiales bacterium | reverse complement strand
GGACAGGCGCGCTCATCGGAGCTTCACATCGTCACCAAGCGGGGACCCGAAGTAACGAAGTTCGGCTTCGATCCGAATCATGAGAAGCCATTCATGATTGACTACCCCACTACGGCGGGACCGCGAGTGCGGAAGCGGTTTGCGACCATCGACAAATATCACGAGTGGTACGCGAAGCAGCATGGCAAGGTCGCAAGCCTCGGTGAAATCCCCGATGACTTCGAGGGCCCACGCGACAAGCCGTCAGCCGATTTTGACGTTGAGGAACCGACCGTTCCAGGCAAGCGGCGGCCGGCTGGTACGACCGCTCGCACGCCTGGCCACCAGCAGCCAATCAAACAGACGTTGGCCGACGCGGGCGCCCGCACGGTTGAAGAGCCAAACGCGGCGACAGCGGTCGACCCCCGCGCGGCCACCTCCGTCTATGGAGGACCCGAGGCGCACGCCGAAACCGTGCCTCCCCCACTGGCTGCAACCGTCGAAGATCCGCAGGCGGCCACCGCGGTCGACGTTCGTCCTGCAGCGTCGGTGGACTCTGGGTCGGCTGCGCTCGCCGAGACACTGCCAACTCGTCCGGCCGACACTGCGAGCAGCGTCTCGGAGCCGTCACGATCAGCGGGTGAGGGCACTGCCTCCGCTGAGGAGCAACCGACGCCCACCCGCTGGGACGACATGGCGCTCCCTGAGCGCGCGGGAGGGCAAGTCGCTCCATGGCAGGAAACCGACCCGGACGCACCCAACCCGCTGCGGCCCGAAGGACCGCTTGCCGAGGGCCAAGCTGACTGGCAGGCATTGCCTGCAGCCCAATCGTTGAAGGAGACACCGCACGGTACCTTCGACGATGTCGGGCTCCCGTCAGTACCCAGAGGGGCCGAATTCGGTGAGGATCAGGCTGCCCGCTTCCAGATCGGCGCGCCACCCGAGGGCGGCTTGAGCGCAGCGACCGGCAGCGTGATCGTGACCGATCAGCAAACCGGGAAGCAGTACCTGTTCAAGCCCGAATCGGCCGAGGTCTACGTACGGCGTGCGGCGGCTCGCGGCATCCGCCAGGGGGAGTACGCAACCCGAGCGAGTGCGGCAGCCCAGGTAGGCCAGAACCTTGGTTTGCCGACCCCGAATGTCACGCTCGTCCGCATCGGTAGCCAGCGCGGCTCGCTCACCGAATGGGTCCCCCACGGCAAGACGTTGAAGCAGATCGCTCAAGAGAACCCGACCCTCTTCATGTCGATCGTCAACTCGTCGGAGTACGGGCGATTGCGGGCCGACATCGACGCGTTCGACTTCTTGATCAACAACATCGACCGCAACGGCGGAAACCTGATCGCCCAGCTCGGCCCGAACAACGAGCTGTTGCGACTGGTGCCGATCGATCACGACCTGGCGTTCACCGCAACGCCCGAACGCGCAGTGATCCGGAACTACGCAAATGAAATGCCGACCGCTTTCTCGGAGCAGACGGTTCGCAACCTCGAACAGATGAGCCGTAACCGGCAACAGCTGAGCGAAGCTCTCGGACCGCTCGTCGGGTGGGAGGCGATCCCCGGTGTGATGCAGCGCCTCGATCAACTGCTGGCGGCCGCCAATGCCTCGGCGGGCAGGTGACCGTGGCTCGTCCATCCGCCGTCGAGGTCATGGGACGACTCACGGTTCTGCGCGCTCGTGTGGCCACGCTCGTCGCTCGTCAAAGCGATGCTGCGGGCGGCAGCGACCATCCGCTGCGCGGTCTCTACCTGACCCATGACCAAGCGATCGGTCTGCTCGACGCCAGTGGATCGCCAGGTGATCCTCCGCTGCGCCCGCAACCGCTCGGCCCGCAGTTGTCATCGGTTGCGCAACGATGCGGACTCGATGCTGCCGACATCGACGTGCTCATCGCTGCGCTCGCTCCCGACATCGATTCGCGATTCGAGAAGCTGTACGGGTACCTCCACGACGATCTCACCAAACGTCGCGCAACCATCGGGCTGGCGATGATGTTGTGCGGTCTCGAGCCCGAGTCGCCGGACGACCGCCGCCGGTTCGCGACGTCCGGCGGCCTCTCGGTGAACGCGCTCGTACTCATCGACAGCGACGGCCCATTCCTGAGCCGCACCCTGCGGGTTCCCGACTTCGCCACCGACCTGCTCCTGAGCGGGACCGGTTGTGAACCGCTCCTCGCCAGGTTCGCGGTCGGTGCGGTCACCGTCGAGGCACCCGAGATCGATGCTGTCGCTGACATCTTGGAATCGTCGGTGCTCGTGCACCTGACGGAAGGGATCGGCGGCACTGCGGCGCATGTGGCTGCCGCCGCCGCGGCATCATTGAGTCGGGCCGCCCTCATCATCGACGTGTCCCTGGCGGCCACCGACGAGCTCGACATGGTGGTCGGCGCAGTCATCCGCCATCAGGCGTTGACCGGTGCCGTAGCGATCATCCGACCGGTGGAGGACCTCGCCGAACGCGCCCCCCGGGCGACCCAGCAACTCGCCGCCGGCGCGGGTGCTGTGGTGTTCGTCGGATCTCGCGTGTGGAATCCGGCGTGGGCGTCCACCATGCCGAATCACCTGCCGATCGACGAGCCGACTCCCAGCGCGCTCGGCGCGATCTGGGTTCGTTCGCTCGGCGAGGCCGCTGTCGATCCAGGCGCGGTCGAAGCTGTCCAAAGCTCGTTCCGGTTATCGCCTGAGCAGATCGTGCGGGCCGCCACAGCAGTGCGGTCGGAGACCGCACGGGCAACACGTGTCGGCTTTGTCGATCTCAGCGCTGCTGCCCGATCGCAATCGGCGGTGGGTCTCGATCGTTTGGCCCGCCGGCTCGAACCGATCTCGGACTGGGACGATCTGATCCTGCCGCATGCCGTCGAGAGCCAGCTCCGCGGACTGGCCGTGCGGGTCCGTTGGCGCGACCAGGTGATGCAGCAGTGGGAGCTCGGACGCGGTTGGCGCAACCGCGGGATCGCGGCGCTGTTCGCCGGGCCGTCGGGCACTGGCAAGACCACCGCTGCGGAGGTGATCGCACGTGACCTCGGCTATGACATGCACGCGGTCGACCTCAGCAGCGTGGTCGACAAGTACATCGGTGAGACCGAAAAGAAGTTGGAGGTGATCTTCACCGAAGCCGAGCGGACCAACACGGTTCTGCTGTTCGACGAGGCCGACGCCATCTTCGGCAAACGCAGCGAGGTCAAGGACGCTCGTGACCGGTACGCGAACATCGAGGTGTCGTACCTGCTGCAGCGGATCGAACGGTTTGCCGGCCTCGCGATCCTCACCACCAACCTCGGGGCGAACCTCGACGAGGCGTTCACCCGGCGGCTCGATGTGTTGATCGATTTCCCCCGGCCCGACGCAGCGGCGCGCGAACGGCTGTGGCGACACGAGTTCCGTCCGACGGTACCGACGGACGGGCTCGATCTCGAGTTCTGTGCGGTCGCGTTCGACCTCACCGGCGGCAGCATCCGCAACACGGTGATCACCGCCGCCTACCTCGCGGCCGAGGCCGGGCG
>JAYURF010000479.1:0-9963 GCA_043756365.1 Acidimicrobiales bacterium | reverse complement strand
CCACGTCGAACGTGAACGCAGCAGCGAACACGGTGATGGCCAACTCGGTCACCGTTGGCACTGCGGCGGGCGGGCGGCTGTGCATCGCCGCGCTGGCGGTGACCAACGTCGTGTTCGATACCACCGGCTGGTGGACCGCAGCGGTACCCGCGCCAACGCTGCAAGCACTGCGGATCGAGGCTCCTGGCGATCCGCTCCCGCCACCGGCCAAACGGGTCTACGTGGTCGCCGAATCCGTCGGGCTGGGCGCCAAGGCTGTGCTGCCGCTCGCGTTCGGGTCGGATTGGCTCGTGACCGTCGACGGCACCCCCGCACTGTTCGTCGAGCAACTTGAATCCCAGCACGTGCGCGCGCGGATGGCCACCACACCGTCGGTGTTCGGTGACGTCGCCGTTGTCGCCGGTGGGCACAACTACCCGTACTGGGACCCCGCCCGTTTCGACCGCTCGATCGACTCGATGATGGCCGCGCTCCGCGAGGCGGGGGTCAAGCACATCTTGTGGGTGACGTTGCGCGAGGTGAAGCCCGAGTACATCTCAGCGGGGGCATGGAACCAGGTGCAGCCGTACTACTGGTACTTCCCGACGGTGAACGACCACCTCGAACGCGCTCTCCAGCGACACCCCGATCTCACCTTGGTCGATTGGGCGGCGATCGCCGACCGACCCGGCATCACCTACGACGCAATCCACCTCAATTCCACGGGTGCTGCGCTCTACAGCGGCATCATCGCCGAGACCGCAAGGAATGTGCTGTCGCGGCCCGCCACGGGTGCAACCACGGTCGTACCTGTCAGTGGTGTCGCCGGTGCCGGTGCGGCGGCGGTGGCGGTCAACCTGACCGCTGTTGGGCCACGCGCTGCGGGGTACCTCACCGCGTTTCCCTGTACCTCGCACCCGCCCCTGGTGAGCAACGCCAACTACGTCCGTGATCAGATTGTGGCCGCTGCGGCGATCGTCCCGGTCGGTGCCGATGGTCGCATCTGCGTGTTCGACAGCCAGTCGGCGCATGTCGTGGTCGATGTGGGTGGGTCGTTCCCGACGGGTGCCGGGTTCGTTCCGGTCACGCCGAGCAGGTTGCTTGACACACGCGAGCGAGTGCCGGCGGGCCGACCGGCTGGCGGCGAAACACTGGTCGTGCCGGTTCGCGGCCGGGCAGGTGTCAGCGCCGACGCCGCAGCCGTGGCGGTGAGTGTTACCGCCACCGAGCCGGCTGCCGCCGGGTTCGTCACCGTCACGCCGTGCGGTCAGCCGGCGAGTGGGACGAGCAACCTGAACTTCGCCGCGGGTGCCACCGCGGCCAACCTCGCGTTGGTCGCCCCCGGCAGCGATGGGAGCATCTGTGTCACGTCGAACGTGGCAACCCACGTGGTCGTCGACGTCTTCGGCGCGTTCACTCCAGCGGCATCGCTCGGGCTGGTCGCTCCAGCACGTCTGGTCGACACGCGCCTCGAACCTGTACGCCGTCCGGGCCCCGGGGGTGGCACGGTGAGCCTTCAGGTGCGCGGCCGGACCGACGTTGCCGACGACGCGACCGGGGTGATCCTCAATCTGACCGCTGTCGATGCCACCGACGACGGGTTCCTCACGGCCTATCCGTGCAGCACCGGGTTGCCCACCGCGTCCAACCTCAACGTGGTGCGTGGCGAGACGCGGGCCAACTTCGTGCTCGTGCGCCCCGACGCGAATGGTGACGTGTGCGTGTTCAGTTCGATCGGCACCGATGTGGTGGTCGATCTCCTCGGCTGGACCGGATCGGTGTTCGCCGGAATCACCCCCACCCGTGCCGTCGACACTCGCCGAATCTCATGATCTGGGCCGAATTCTTCCCGGAATCCGGGAAGAATCCTGCCCAGATCATTGGTTGACGGGGGTTCAACCGTCGATGCTGAGTGGGGTGAGGGTGAGCTCGGGTTCGTCGGTGAGCAGTCGCTGCAAGCGGTACTTGTTCTCGAACAGCGCAACGGTTGCGCCGTCAGTCCCGCGGGTTAGGATGCGGATGCCGCCGATGGCCCGGAGACGGTCGGCGCTCTGTGCATCGGTGCCGCGGATGGCCTGGTACGGCGAGCCGGTCAGCTCGACCGGGGCATTGAACTCGCTGTCGAGGCGGTGCGCGAAGACCTCGAACTGCAGTTGCCCAACGGCGGCGAGCACCAGCGAACTATCGCCCATGTCGGGGTCGCGCAGCACCTGGACGACACCTTCCTCCTCGAGCACTTCGAGGCCACGGCGGAACTGCTTGGAACGGCTCGTATCGAGTGGTCGTGCACCCGTGAACAACTCCGGGGCGAACGACGGCAATCCGGGGTAGGTCACGGGTTCGCCCTCGTACAGCGTGTCGCCGATGCGCAGGTCGGTGGCGTTGACGAGGCCGACGACATCGCCCGGGAACGCTTCTTCGACCGTGGACCGCTCGGCGCCGAACACCGTGGACGCGTACTTGGTGGCGAAGGGCCGACCGGTGCGCGAGATGGTGAGCGTCATGCCCCGTTCGAAGTGTCCGCTGCAGATCCGGGCGAACGCGAGGCGGTCGCGATGCGACTTGTCCATGTTGGCCTGCACCTTGAACACGAACGCGCTGCACCCGGCGTCGATCGCGCGGTGGCCACCGGCCTGGTCGATTCGCTGCCCCGGCGATGGCACCAGCTCGACCACCGCGTCGAGCAGGTGGCGGACTCCGAAATCCGTGAGCGCCGACCCGGCGAACACCGGCGTCGATGTGCCGGCGAGAAATGACTCGAGATCGATGTCGGCGCCAACGGCGTCGAGCAGGTGACAGCCGTCGATCGCCCGTGCCCAACCGCGGCCCTCTTCTGCGGCGGCCTGGTCGAAGCTGACCAGCTCCTCCGGGGCCAAGGTGGCACCGCGGGCGGTACGCGTGAATCGGCTGAAGACGCCTCGTCGGCGGTCGATCACACCGCGGAAATCCTCGCCGTCGCCGACGGGCCACGTGGCTGGAGTGGGGCGCAGGTCGATCTGGGTCTCGATCTCGTCGAGCAGCTCGAGCGGGTCGCGACTGGGTCGGTCGAATTTGTTGAGGAACGTGATCACCGGCAGGTTGCGTGAGCGACACACCTCGAACAGCTTGCGGGTTTGCGGCTCGATGCCTTTCGCTGCATCGAGCACCATGACGACCGCATCGACGGCCGCGAGTACCCGGTAGGTGTCTTCGCTGAAGTCCTTGTGGCCGGGCGTGTCGAGCAGGTTGAACACATGGTCGCGGAACGTGAACTGCATCGCTGCCGAGGTGATCGAGATGCCTCGGGTCTGTTCCAGTTCCATCCAGTCGCTGGTCGCTGCGCGCCCGCCCGACTTGGCCTTCACGGACCCTGCCGTGACCACGGCCCCGGCATTGAGGAGGAACTTCTCGGTGAGGGTGGTTTTTCCCGCGTCCGGGTGGCTGATGATGGCAAACGTGCGCCGGCGCGCCGTTTCGGACAGCAGATCGAGGTTTTTCACCGGAGTCGAGCCTACGGCCGCCGCAACGCGAGCAGCCGGGTACGTGGCAGCCGGTTACCCGGCGGCGGCCGAGACACGTGCCGCGGCAGTCGTCACCAGATTCAGCCCGGCGAGCCCAGGTAGCCGATCAATCCGCCGGTCGATCCGTTGCAGCATCGCTGCGCCCTCGTCGCCGCCGAACAGGTGACCGATGAGATGGCGCACCTCCGGCTCGGGCATCACATCAGATCCGACCGGGCGCCACATCCGTTTCAGCGCGAAGCGGGTGAACCGCCGTGCCCGCGCATCTGCGGCGAGGCGCTCCGTGGCTTGCGTCGCGTAGAAGTCGATGTGGCGGCCCTCCTGCTTCATGATCCGCTGCAGCAACTCGGTCAGCACCGGATGCGATGAGGTGGCCGCAAGGCGCGCGTACCCGGCTTGGGTGGTCCACTCGTTGACCGCTCCCCAGGTCATGTGGACTGCCGACATCGCCGGTCCGATGATCGCCGAACCGGCGAGGTGCCGCAGCGGTGCGGTGGCTTCGGCCAGCCGACGCCGCCCGCGCAGTTTGGCCACCCTGGGTCGGCCGGCCTCTTCGCCGTGGGCGCGCAACACGGTGGCGATCGCATCGCCGTGCCAGAACTCCTCGTACGCCCACATCGTGAGGAACGTGGTGATCTCCGGGTCGCGGTGTGCGGACGTGACGAGCAGGTCACGGAGATAGCACACGGTGTGCAGTTCGATGTCGTGCATGTAGCGCAGGCAGCGCAGATCGGGCTCGGGCAGTGGCGTCGCGAAGGCGTGCTCGAGATCGAGGTCGCCGACGGCCACGGGGGCCACGATGCGCTGGTAGTGATCGATCGAGAACTTCATGCTGGCCGTTCGTTGCCGAGCGCCGTTGGGATTGGCGGGCGCCTTTGAGTTTGGCGGGCGCCGTTGGGGTGCGAGGAACGTGCCGCAATCGGGCCGCTGGCGTGTCCACCGCAAATGGGGGTTCTGCGCCTGTACCACGGCGGGGATCATTGCAAACATGACAGTTATGTGACAGAATGATGTCGCGGTGAAGTCGACGAAGGGATCTACCGATGAATCAGGCGATGAAAGACAAATTGACGACACGGCGGAAACGTTCGGCCAAGGTGCTCGCGATGCTAGCCATCGTCGGGCTCACACTCGGCGCCTGCACGGGTACCGAGGAGACCTCGAACCTCACCGATCTCAACGAGGTCCGGGCCAGTGCAGGCCTCTCTGAGCTGGTGCAAGTTGCCGACTTGAACATCAAGGCCGAGGCGCAGGCCGAACGGATGGCCAACCGCGGCACCATCTTCCACTCCCAGAACCTGGCCGCCGGTGTCGGCGCGGGTTGGTCAACGATCGGCGAGAACGTCGCCCTCGCCGGTTCGGTCAGCGAGGCCCAGATCGCTCTCGAGGCGTCCCCCAGTCATTACGCGAACATGACAAATCCGGTATACAACCAAGTCGGCCTTGGCGTCGTGTCACGCAACGGCATCGTCTACGTCGTCCAGGTGTTCGTCGGCCGCTGAGCCGATCACGTCGGCTTCTTGGCCCGGCTCGGCGCAACCCGCGGCGGTTCCCCGGGCATCTTTGGATACACCGGTGGCCACGGTGCATCGGGCAGTCCGGCGTCGGTATCGGCGCGGACCATGTCGAGGAGCGGTTCCAGCGACTGCGGGTGGAGATCCATGTCCGCCCAGGGGTCGCCCGCTGCCGCGATACGTGCCGGCACGGTGGCAATGGTGAGCGCATTCGGGTCGATGCCAGCCAGTTCGTCCCAGGCAAACCCGCACGACACCGGACCATGCGGTCGGGCGCGCACCGACCACGGCGCGAACACGGTCTTATGCGGTGCGTTCTGGTTGAAATCGACGAAGATCCGCTCGCCCCGCTCTTCCTTCCACCACGAATCGGTGATCAGGTCCGGTCGGCGGCGAGCAAGCTCACGGGCCACCGCTACGGCCGCCGAACGCACCGCCACGCTGTCCCAACGACGCAGCAGCCGCACGTACACATGCAGCCCACGGTTTCCCGTGGTCTTGATGTAGCTGCGAATCCCGACGTCGTCGAACAGCCGGTGAACCTCGACAGCGGTCTCCTGAGCCATGGCAAAGGTGGTGCCGGGACCCGGATCCAGATCGATGCGCAGCTCGTCGCAGTGTTCCGGATCGGCGGCGTGCGTCGGCCAGGAATGGAAGCCGAGACAGCCGAGGTTCACCGCCCAGATCAGGTGCCCCAGATCGGCGATGACCAGCGCATTCGATGTGGTGCCGTTCGGGGTGGTGACGACCGTGGTAATCAGCCACTCGGGCGCCCCATCCGGAATCCGCTTTTGGAAGAATGACGAACCCTCGGCACCGTTCGGGAACCGCTGCAGCAGCACGGGCCGATCACGCATCGCCCGCATCACCGCCGGCTCCATCGCCAGGTAGTACTGGATCAGGTCGGCTTTGGTGGCCCCGCGCCCGGTGCCATCATGGGCCGGTGTTGCTGACGATGCTCCTGAGGGGGCTGCTGAAAAGAACACCTTGTCGGGATTCGACACGGAGATCTCGTGACCCGACACCTGCACCATGATCGATTCGCCATGCTTGGCGGCCATGGCGCTTGACCGTATCGCAGCTCAGCCGTTCCCCGGCACTACGGTCGTCGGACGTGGACCGCGTCACCATCTCGTCGCCGCTGCAGGGGACCATCGTCAGCATCGATGTGACCGTGGGCGAACGGGTGCGCCGGGGCGGCCAGCTGCTGTTGATCGAGTCGATGAAGATGCACCATGGCGTCGACGCCGAGGCGGACGGGGTGGTCACAGCGCTGCTGGTGACAGCCGGACAGACCGTGATGGCCGGCGACGCACTCGCCTGGTTCGAGCCCGCTGCCGCCAGTTCAGCCGAGCCTGGGTCCGATTCGGCATCGACGGTCGCATCGCCGGTCATCGACCTCGAGCGCATTCGCGCCGATTTATCCGAGACGCTCCATCGTCACTCGATCGGCCTCGATGATGCCCGTCCCGACGCCGTCGCCAAGCGGCGTGCGCTGCAGCGCCGAACCGCACGCGAGAACGTGGCTGACCTGGTCGATGCCGGCTCGTTCGTCGAGTACGGCGCGCTGGCAATCGCCGCGCAGCGCCGCCGACGCAGCCTTGACGACCTGATCGCCCGCACACCCGCCGACGGCATGATCGGCGGGATCGGGCGGGTGAACGGGGATCTGTTCGCCGGGCACGCAGCGCAATGCGTGGCCGTCAGCTACGACTACACCGTCCTGGCTGGTACGCAGGGCCTGCAGAACCATCGCAAGAAGGACCGGCTGTTCGATGTCGCCGAGGCGCTCCGGCTGCCCGTGGTGTTCTTCACCGAAGGCGGTGGTGGCCGCCCCGGCGACACCGATGGCATCGGGGTGAGCGGCCTCGATTGCTGGGCCTTCCACGATTTCGCCCGGCTCAGTGGACTGGTGCCGCTCGTCGGTGTGAACGCCGGGTACTGCTTTGCCGGCAACGCGGCGATCCTCGGATGCTGCGATGTGGTCATCGCCACCGTCGATTCCAACATCGGCATGGGTGGCCCGGCGATGATCGAAGGCGGCGGACTAGGGGTGGTGGCACCCACCTCGATCGGCCCGATCGAGGTGCAGCGGGCCAACGGGGTGGTCGACGTCGTGGTCGCCGACGAAGTCGAGGCGGTTCGAGTGGCCAAGCAGTACCTGTCGTACTTCCAGGGTGCGCTGGACCACGGAGACGCACCGGATCAGCGCCTGCTGCGCCACGCCGTCCCCGAGCACCGCCAGCGCAGCTATGACGTGCGCGCCGTCATCGACGGGATGTTCGACGTGGGCTCGGTGTTGGAACTGCGGCGCGACTTCGGGCTCGGCATGGTGACGGCACTGGCCCGGGTGGAGGGCCGCCCGCTCGGGGTGATCGCCAACAACCCCAACCACCTGGCTGGCGCAATCGACAGCGACGGCGCCGACAAGGCCGCCAGGTTCATGCAGCTCTGCGACGCGTTCGACCTACCGATCGTCACACTCGTTGACACGCCCGGGATGATGGTCGGCCCCGAGGTGGAGCAGACCGCGTTGGTGCGACACTGCAGCCGACTGTTCGTCACCGGTGTGAACGTCTCGGTGCCCCTGATCAGCATCGTGTTGCGCAAGTCCTACGGGCTCGGGGCGCAGGCGATGATGGGTGGCAGCACGAAGGCTCCGCTCGCCTGCGTGGCCTGGCCCACCGGTGAGTTCGGCGGGATGGGCCTCGAGGGAGCGGTTCGGCTGGGCTACCGCAACGAGTTGGCGGCGATCGACGACCCGGCCGAACGGGAGGATACATATCAGCAGATGGTCGAGCGGATGTACGAACACGGCAAGGCGATCAATGCGGCCTCGCACTTCGAGATCGACGACGTGATCGATCCCGCCGACTCGCGACGATGGATCACCACGATCGTCACGTCCGTGCCGGCAGCACCGCAGCTACCGTCGCGGGCCCACAAGAAACGGCCGAACATCGACACGTGGTGATCACCAAAGGAAGGACCCAGGAGGCACCCACATGCACATCGACGAAATCGAGCTTCGAGTGATTCGCCTGCCCTATCGCAGTGCGTTCACCACATCATTCGGCAGCGAGACCCAAAAGGTGGCCGTGATCACCACGGTGCGCAGCGAGGGGGTGGAGGGCTACGGCGAGGGCGTGATGGACCCACTGCCGATGTATCGCGAGGAGACCATTGCCGGCGGGCTCGGCCTGCTGCGCGAGGCACTGGCACCTTGGCTGCTCGAGCACGGGTGTGCGCATCCGAGCGAACTGCTCGACGCGTGGGCCCGCTGGCGCGGCAACCCGATGGCCAAGGCGTCGTTGGAGCTGGCGGTGTGGGATTGCTCCGCCCGCCAACAGGGTGTGCCGTTGCGCACGCTGCTCGGCGGTGAGCGGACCGAGATCCCCGTCGGGGCCAGCTTGGGGATGAACCCGGTGCCCGACACGGTGGCGTCGGTGCAACGCCACGTCGCCGAGGGATACAAGCGGGTGAAGCTCAAGATCGAACCGGGGTGGGACCGAGACCTGCTCACCGCGGTCCGAGCGGAGTGCCCTACGATCGAACTGACGGTCGACGCCAATTCTGCGTACACGCTTGCCGACGGCGAACTGTTGCGCAGCTTCGACGAGTTCGGCCTGCACTACATCGAACAGCCCTTGCACTGGGACGATCTTCACGACCACGCCGTGCTGGCACCCCTGCTGCGAACTCCGATCTGCCTCGACGAGAGCCTCACCTCACCCGCTCGCGTGCGCGCCGCGCTCGACATGGGCGCGTGCACTGTGGTGAACGTGAAGGTCGGCCGTTTCGGCGGGCACGAGGCCGTGCGGCGCGTGCACGACATCTGCGTCGAGCGCAATGCGCCGATGTGGTGCGGCGGGATGCTCGAAACGGGGATCGGGCGGGCGCACAACATCCACCTGGCGACGATGCCGGGCTTCGTGTACCCCGGTGACACCGCCTCGGCCAGCCGGACCTATGCCCGAGACATCATCGAGCAGCCGCTCGAAGCAGTCGGCGGGATGATGGCCGTGCCCGCCGGAGGCGGCATCGGGGTCACGCTCGATCGACCGTTCCTCGACAGTGTCACCGACAGCGTCGAGGTGTTCCGCCGGTGAGCGCGCCGAGCGACGGGCGTGCGAGCGACGGGCGTACCGGTGCCGCGGCGCTCGAGTTCCGCAACCTCGTCACCGCCGGCGAGTTGAGTGCGATGCCACCGTTCGAGCAGCGGATCTGGGGCGGTGAGAGCGAACTGGTGTCGGTCAACATGCTCGTCGCCACGATCAGCGAAGGAGGCATGGCCATCGGTGCGTTCGACGACGGAGCGCTCGTCGGCGTGGTGTACGGCTTCGCCACGCGTGAGCCGCACGTGTTGCATTCGCACTACCTTGCCGTCGATCCCGGCTACCGACGGATCGGCCTCGGCGTCGAGCTGAAGCATCGGCAACGCACGTGGTGCCTGTCGCAGGGAATCACCCACATGCGTTGGACCTACGATCCGCTGCAACTGGGCAATGCGCACCTCAACCTCCGTGTCCTCGGTGCCAGGGGAGTGTCGTACCACCTCGACCACTACGGCTCGCTCGGGGGCATCAACGGTTCACTCCCGTCGGATCGGGTGACTGTGTGCTGGGACCTTCACGCCGGCGCAGCACGCGCTGCCGCGGCGGGCTCGCTTGCCGTCGACGTGCCGGCCGTGTCCGCCGATGAGATCGCCGCGTCGGCACCGGCTGCGCATGCCGCCCGCGACTACGTGCGTGAACAGATGCGTGATCGCATCGGCAATGGCTGGGTCCTCGTCGACATCGACCGCGACTCGCGGCGCTACTGGCTGGCACGTACCGGCTGACCGGTGCCGGGCTGCGCGGTGCCGGGCTGACGGGCTGCATCGGCGAGTACGGCGGTGGCCAGGTCCGGGAAGACGGGCCGGACCCGGTCGATCAGCCAGTCGCCGTAGGTGCCGGTCACGGTGGTGAGAT
>JAYURF010000478.1:0-9965 GCA_043756365.1 Acidimicrobiales bacterium | reverse complement strand
GTGAGCGCGGCTACCCTCGGTGCGTGCCCGAGAACGACTTCACCGAGCGGCTGAAGGCCGCTACCGAGGCGCTCGAGGAGGTCGTGCGCGACCGCAGCGTCCTGCGCGACCTGACCCTCGAGGAGCGCACGCGGCTCCTGACCGCGGCCGGGGACGTGCACAACCCGGACGTCGTCGCGCGCCGCCGCCTGAACAAGGTCGTCCGCCGGGAGAAAAAGAACGCTCGGGTGCGCGAGGACGAGGTGACGCTCGCCGAGACCGGAATCCGCGTGCTCCGCGCGAAGCCGGTCTTCACCTCGCCGAACGTCTTCCCGCCCGCCGGGTTCGAGCAGGGCGAGGTCGAGAGCGGCCCGGCGTTCCGCGAGTCGGTCGAGCCGCAGCACTGTTACGTCTGCAAGCAGGACTACCGCGAGATCCATCCTTTCTACGACCAGCTCTGCCCCGCCTGCGGCGACTTCAACTTCGCGAAGCGAACCGAGACGACGGATCTGTCCGGGCGCGTCGCCCTCCTCACGGGCGGGCGGGTGAAGATCGGCTACCAGGCCGGGATCAAGCTGCTCCGCGCCGGTGCGCACGTGATCGTCACCACCCGCTTTCCCCGCGACTCGGCGCTGCGCTACGCCCGCGAATCCGACTTCGTCGCATGGGGCCACCGCCTGGAAATCTTCGGGCTCGATCTGCGCCACACCCCCAGCGTCGAGGCGTTCTGTCAGCACCTCAGCGACACTCGCGACCGCCTCGACTTCATTGTCAACAACGCGTGCCAAACCGTGCGTCGGCCGCCCGATTTCTACCGGCACATGATGGACGTCGAAGCCGCCTCGTTGGCCGAGATGCCCGCTGAGGTCCGCCGATTGGTCGGCGGGTATGAAGGTTTGCGCGGCTATCACATGTTGCAATCCGGCGGCCCTGATTCGGCGGCGACCGCCGGGGCAGCGTTGCTCGCCGGGGCACCGAACGCGCTCGCCGACTCGGCACGGATGTCGCAGGCTGTGCTGCTCGCGGGCGACAGCGGCGAGCAGACGCACCTGTTCCCATCCGGTCGGCTCGACAAGGATCTGCAACAACTGGATCTGCGCGACCGCAATTCGTGGCGGTTGACGCTGGCCGAGGTGTCGTCGGTGGAACTGCTGGAAACGCAACTCGTCAACGCCGTCGCGCCGTTTGTCCTGAACGCCCGGCTGAAGCCGCTGATGCTGCGTAGTCCCGAACGCGACAAGCACATCGTCAACGTGTCGGCGGTGGAGGGCCAGTTCTACCGCCGTCTGAAGACCACCCGCCATCCGCACACCAACATGGCCAAGGCGGCGCTGAACATGATGACGCGAACCTCGGCAGCCGACTACCACGCCGACGGG
Source organism: Acidimicrobiales bacterium (assembly GCA_043756365.1). Lineage (GTDB taxonomy): Bacteria > Actinomycetota > Acidimicrobiia > Acidimicrobiales > Ilumatobacteraceae > VFMC01. Next base: position 8,607 of record JAYURF010000478.1, on the reverse strand, counting down.
ATTCACATGAACAGTGTCGACACCGGTTGGGTCAGCGACGAGGATCCTGTGCACGTCGCCACACGCAAGACCGCCGAGCAGCACTTCCATCCGCCGCTCGACATCGTCGACGGCGCAGCCCGCATCGTCGACCCGATCATCGCCGGGTTCAACACCGGCCACCACGTCTGGGGTCAGTTCCTGAAGGACTACCGCTTGACGGACTGGTGATCGAACCCACAGCGGATTTCCTTGATGCCGCGGTTGCGCGGTGTCGGCCGATATGCTCACGAGACCGGGTGTCTGCAGTTAGCCACCCGAGAAAGCAGAGTTAGTGACATGGCCAACGGCACCGTAAAGTTCTTCAACGCTCAGAAGGGCTACGGATTCATCTCCCGCGAGGACGGCCCCGACGTCTTCGTGCATTTTTCCAACATCGAAGGTAACGGGTACCGCTCGCTTGACGAAGGTCAGGCAGTGGAGTTCGAAGTGGGGCAGGGTCGCAAGGGCGACGAAGCCCTCAAGGTCAAGGCGATCTGATCTCGGCGGGGCTCATTCGCCCCGCCACAGTTGTAGCGGGGTCCGGTCACGGGCACCGCGAAACGGAATGTCTTCGTGTGCACCAGCCCGCCCCGCTGAGGAGTAGGCAGCACACACCACATCAAGGACAACACGTCCAAACTCCGCGCTCATCGTCGGTTTCCGGCCCTGTGCCGAATCGGCGATGAGCGCTTGGAGTTGGCCGAGGTAACCGTACTGTTCGATTGCGGCGAGACTCACAGTCGTCTCAGGCAGCGCCACGGCGTCCCCGTTGTGCTCCAGCGATGGCACGGGCAGCAGTTCGGCGCGCAGCACGCCCGTTACACTCGCTGCTTGCGCGTCCCACATTGGTGCTGGACCAGCTTGCCAACTCGACACGACCGTGGCCTCCAACCCGCTCGGGTACAGCAGGCGGAGCTCGGCATGTTCGTCGCTGGCGTGACCCGGACCGCCACGCAACTCGGCCGAAACGGCAACTGGAAGCCCCGCCCCGCTCGCGTTCGCACACAGCAACGCCACCGACAATGGATGCACGCCCAGGTCGAACAGCGCACCACCGCCCCACTCGTCGGAGGTGAACTGGCCCCACGTCGGCAGGCTTTGCAACGCCCGGACCTCCAGGTGGGTCATGGGACCGAGCGCCGGAATGCGGTGCAGCAACTGCTGGACCACCGGTGCGTAGGCCAGGTTCTCGCCGTACAGCAGCCGGTCACCGTGGCGTGCCGCCGCAGCCACGATCGCATCAGCTTCGTCGAGGGTGCGGCACAGCGGCTTTTCCAACAGCACCGCAACACCGGTCCCCAGCAGGGCGATCGCATCGCTGGCGTGGCATTGCGGGGGAGTGGACACCACCACCACCTCGGCCGCGACCCGGCCCGACAGAACGTCGTCGTACGTGCACGCGACGGTGCCGAGTTCGGTGGCGCGTTGTGCTGCCCGATCGGCGGACCGCGAGGCGACAGCGGCCAGCGGGTACCCGGCGAACGCAGCGGCCGCACCGTGGGCGCCGCTGATCATCCCAGCGCCGAACAGGGCGACGCGTGGCGGGCCGACGCGGGGCGCGGTAGCGTTCATCGGCCGGCGAGTTCGGCGACGACCGGGGCAAACGACTCGATGTCGTCGGCACCGACGATGATGTAGGAAAAGCCCCAACGTTCGCGCCGCTCCAGCAGATCTTCGACGATCTTGGCCGGTGGCCCGACCAGCGCGAATGGTGTCTGCTCGACCATCGAGGTCTCCACGCCGATCGCCTTGGCGATGAATGCGAGTGTGCCCGACCGGTCGTTGGTGACGTTCACCATGAACACGCGCACGTTCAACTCGATGTCGGCCAGCCGGTCACCGGCCGCAGCGTGGACGATGGACACCTTGTCGTCGACTGCTTCTGCCGTCATCGTTGCGATCGCGTCGGGGCCAACCACGCCGGCGTGCATGGTGCCATTGATGCCGATGATGTCGGCCTCGCGTGCGGCGATCGACAGCACCCGATTGCCGCCGCCGCCGATCAGGATCGGTGGGCATGGGCCCTGCACCGGCTTCGGCGTACCGTTCAGCGCGCTAATCGTGTAATGCGTGCCGCTGAACGAGAACGGGCCCTCGGCCATCAAGCCCTTGATGACGTGCAGCCCCTCGACGAAGCGGTCGATGCGTACCCCGGCGCGGTCGTAGGGCATGCCGGCCGCCTCGTAGTCGGTTTTCATCCATCCGGCACCGAGGCCGATCTCTAGCCGACCGTCGGACAGCACGTCCATCGTTGCCAGTTCCTTGGCGAGCACCACCGGGTGCTTGTAGTCGTTGTCCCACACCAAGGCCCCCACCCGCAATCCGGTCGTCACATCGGCTGCGGCCATCAACGCTGGTACCGGGGCGAGCTGGCCGTCGAAGTGATCCGGCATGGTCAGGACGGAGTAGCCGTTGGCCTCCACCCGCTTGGCGAGATCGGTCCACTGCGGGCGGTTCTCAGCGGTCGAAGCCTGAACACCGAAACGGAAGGGGCGATGGTCGGTCATCTGCGCACCATAGTGCCGGGCTGTCGCCCGGTCTCAGGTGCCCGGTCTCAGGTGCCAGGGCCGGTGCGACTGCTCCGGGTAACGTTGACGAATCGTGCGTCTCATTGCCTGGCTCTTCCGTCTCGGAGCGATCGTGCTTGCCGGAGCGCTGCTGCTCACCGCTGTCGTGGTGTCGGTAGCACCACGGCTGTGGCACATCGCCAACGCTCACGAGGAAGTGCCGATCGTGTTACCGACCGCGTTCGAGCCGCTGTCGCAACGCAGCTACGTCTACGACGTCGCCGGCACGGTGATCGCCGTGTTCGAGCGCGAAAACAGCCAACCGATCACGTTGTTGCAGGTGCCACCGCCGGTCCTTGAAGCGATCCTTGCGGTGGAGGACAACGAGTTCTTCGTCCACAAGGGCGTCAACGTCCGTGGGTTGATCCGGGCGACGATGTCGAACTTCGCCAGCGACGCACCGCGCCAGGGCGCCAGCACGATCACCCAGCAGGTCGTCAAAAACGAGTTGCTCGCCGGCCTCGAACGCGACGGGCGCTACAAGTTGCTGCAAGTGCACTACGCGCTGATGCTGGAAAAGGAGATGCCCAAGGAGGAGATCCTCGAGCGCTACCTGAACACCATTTTCTTCGGCAACAACGCGTACGGCCTGCAGGCCGCAGCCGAGGTGTACTTCGGTAAGAACGCTGAGGAACTCGACATGATCGAGGGTGCGTTCCTGGCGGGGCTGATCCGCTCGCCGTCGGGCTACGACCCGATCCGCCGCCCGGAGCGGTCGCGGGCACGGTTTCGGCAGGTGATCGAACGCCTCGCCGCCGTCGAGATGATCGCCCCCGACCAGGCCGCGATCATCGCCGAGACGTGGGAGCTGCCGGAACGGTCGCAGGCTCTGCCCACGTTCGACACCACGCCGACCTACTACACCGCTGCGTTGCGCGAGTACCTGATCGAGCGTTCGGACATCCTCGGCGACACCGAGCAGGAGCGCGCCAACCAGTTGTACCGGGGGGGTTTGCGAATCCACACCACCCTCGACCCCGTGCTGCAACTGCACGCCGAGAACGCCCGCAACACGTTGCCGAACACCGATATCGGCATCGATGCGGCGATCGTGTCGCTCGATGCCAAGACTGGGGCCATCCGGGCGATGGTCGGCGGGCGCGGCTACCAGCCGCGGGTGGCCGAGATCAACATGGCGCTGGTGCCCCGCCAGACCGGCTCGAGCATCAAGATGTTCATCCTCGCCGCCGCGATCCAGGCCGGGGCGCAGCCGAACGACACCATCGACGGGCGCAAGGGGTGCCTGCTGCCAAACCCCGGCGATCCGAAGAACCCGTTCCAGATCACCGGGGGGGTGGACGGCAGCCTCGGTCCGCTCGACAACGCGACCTGGGCGTCGCTGAACTGTGCCTTTGCCCGCCTGTCGCAGATCGTCGGGTTGAACCGGGTGGTCGACACCACGTACCGGATGGCAGCCTCCAGCTACCTCTACCGGGGGCAGCCGAAAGAGGACCGCACTGCATTGCAGCCGTATGCCAGCTACGCGACCGGGGCCAATGAGATGAGCCCGCTCGACATGGCCGCTGGTGCGCAGACCCTGGCCAACAATGGTCTGCACCACGAGCCGTACTACGTCGAGTGGGTGGAGCGCGCCGACGGCACACGCACCTACACCCATGCCTCCGCCGGTGATCAGGTGTTCGACGAGGCGGCCGCGCTCACCACCACCAACGTCTTGAAAGGAGTGCTTCGCCAGGGAACGGCCCGCCGAGCACTGTCGGAGTTCCCCTTTCCAGCGGCAGGCAAGACCGGCACGCAGCAAGACAACACCAACTCGTGGTTCGTCGGCTACACGCCGCAACTTGCCACCGCGGTGTGGGTCGGCGACCCCGATGGCTACACCCCAATGGTCACCGAGAACGTGCCCGAGTTCTACGAGCTCGATGGTGTGGATGCCGTGCAGGGCGGCACCTATCCGGCACGGATCTGGGACGCATACTCGAAGTCGGCACTGTTCGGCCAGCCGGTCGAGGACTGGGCCGCTCCGCCGGAACTGCTGCGCCCGGCGATGCGGCTGATCCTGCCGGGCGAGGAGTGCGCGTACCGCGTGGTGGCGGCGCGCCCGACCGTGCAAAGCACTCCCGAGCCGGTGCAGGCCGACCCGGTGCAGGCCGACGCGCTGCAGAGTGAGGCGTTGGCCCCGCCCCCGCCGACGAACCCTGGTGAACCAGCGGGGGAAGCCCCGACGGAGACTACGGTGGCGCCCGTGGTGATCCAACTGCTCCCCGACCTGACGACGATCCCGCCGGGGGTGCTCGACCCGCGGGCGCCGTTGCCGATGGTCGACGTTCGCGCGACGGTTCGCGGCTGCCTGCAGCTGCCAGAGGGCGCCGTCGTGCCGAAGCCGAACTCATGACCGCCGATGGTCACGCGCTCCTCGCGCTGCAACGCCTCGATTCCGAGATCGACGCCATTGCCGCCCGGCGCAAGCGTCTCGCCGAGCTTGCTGTCGTGCAGGCCGCCCAGTCCGACATCGACCGGCTCACATCGGCTGCCGCCGGGCACAGGGCGTCGATCGCTGCCGCGTTGGCATCGATCGAGTCGTTGGAGGCGTCCGGTGCCGAGCTCGACCGCAAGCAGGCCCGACTCGAGATGCAGCTGAAGACGATCATCGCGCCCCGTGAGGCCGAGGCGTTGATGCACGAGATCGACGCGCTGAAGGCCAAACACGGCGCGCTCGATGACGTGGAGCTCGAGGCAATGGAGCAGCAATCGACCGCTGACGACGCGCTCGCTGCGCTGGCGATCGAGCAGCCGCCGGTGCAGGAACGCCTCGATGCCGCCAAGGCCTCGCTCGACGCGGTCCTGGCAACGATGGCCGACGAGGAGTCGGCGGTTCGCTCCCAGCGCGAGGCTGCTGCCGGTGCCCTCGTTGACGCCGACCGCACCCTGTATGCCGCAACCCGCAAACAGCATGGTTCGGTCGGGTTCGCCACACTGGAGCGGCACACCTGCACCGGGTGCCACATGGACCTGTCGCAGATGGAGTTCGAACGAGTGATCGCCGAATCCAAGACTGGGATGGGTGAATGCCCGCATTGCGGGCGACCGCTCGTCGTCTGAGCGCCAATGTTTGTCTGGTTCATCGCCACGGCGGTGGTGTCGATCCATTTCGTCTTCCGTGACCCGCGATTCGACTATCGACCGCTGATCCTCGGCGCACTGGTCGTCGATGTGGTCGACGCCCCCTTCGGCGGGGCCAGGGTGTTACACAGCGTGACCGGGGCGGTTGGGCTGATGGTGGTGGCGATGGCAGTGACCGCGGGCCGGCGGCCGATCCGCAAGAAGCTGCTGGCCGTGGCGATCGGCGTGCTGCTGCACATCGTGTTCGACGGGGCGTTTACCAATACCGACGTGTTCTGGTGGCCGTTCACCGGTGGCTTTGGCGACGCCCCACTGCCGATGGTGGAGCGAGGGTGGTGGAACGTCGGCTTGGAGCTCGTCGGCCTGGCCATGCTGTGGTGGTGCGTACGCACCTTCGATCTGCGCAACCCCGCCCGTCGCAAGCACTTCCTCGCCACAGGCGAACTCCGCCAAGCTCCCACGCGCTGACCAGCTCGCGGTCTTTCCGTTGGTGGAGCTGCCGTGTGTCGAGAAATCCACCGTGGCGGTGCATTTCTCGACATTCTGTGCCCGCCGAGGCGAAGGAATGGTGACGGTGAGTCGGTCTGTAAGCGGGATTCTGTGACGCCTTGCGGCGCTGGTGACCATCCCTCTGATGCGACCTACCCGAAGGCTGCCCCTGTTACCAGGAGCGGACGAGCTGCCCGTACCTTCTGCTTGGTCTTGCTCCGAGTGGGGTTGACCGAGCCGTACGGATCGCTCCGCACGCTGGTGCGCTCTTACCGCACCGTTTCACCCTTACCTGTGACCAGCAAGCTGGTCCATCGGCGGTCTCTCTCTGTTGCACTGCCGTCAGGTCGCCCCGACCTGGCTCGCGCCAGCACTCTGCTCTGTGGAGTCCCGACTTTCCTCGACATGGTCGCCGGTTGCCCGACCCCGTGCCGCGGTCACCCGACCGACTCACCGTCGGCGGCAGTGTACGTCCGGGTGTCGTCGGTGCCGCACTGTCGGCGCGGGTCGCCTCAGCAGGAGGGTTCGTCGGACTCGAACACGAAGGTGTTCAAGCTGGGGGTCTCGAGTGTGAACTCCGAGCGGTTGCCCTCGGCGTTCTCGATGCCGAGCACCACGTTGACCGCTCCGAGCGAACCGAACGGGCCGGGGATCGCGTACACCGTCGGGATCGGCGGCGGATCGGCAGGGGCCTCGGCCGGCGGCACGATGCCAGCGGGCGAACCAGTGATCGCCAGGGCCAGCAGTGCTGCGTGTCGGACCTCGTGGGTGCCGATGACGATGGTTTCCTTGCGCAGCGCCGGCTGCGACAGCGCCGGGATCAACGCCTGGTACGTGGAACCGGCGAGGGTTTCGAGGCCGTGAGCGAAGTTGAGCACGTCACGGCGGACGTCGTCGCTCGGTGGGGTCACAGCCAAATCGTCGGTAGCCGGGCCGCCGACGATGGCGCGCAGCACAGGGGCCACCAATAGGTTGTCGATGCGCTCGTTGCTGCACCCCCACGCCGTCCCGCCGGCATCGACGGTGAGCTTGTCGAACAGGGCAGCATGACCCGCGTGATCGTCGCGGAACCGTTTTGCGACATCATCGAGGGCCGGGTCGAGCAGGTCGGCGTTGCCGATCACGGTGTCGTACACCTTGATCGCCGAATACTCAAGCGACGCCGCGGTGCGCAACAGCACCACATCGGTGACCGCCGGGTCGGAGGGGAGGCCCGTGGTGGTGGGCGCCACCCCAACTCGGGCGATGCCGGTCGCTTCGGTGCCACCACACGCGGCGATGACTGAAGCCGTGGCCACGCTGAAGCCGCCGAGTTGCAGGAACCGGCGACGCCCCAGCACGGCGTGCTGGCGCTGCTCGGATGCCGCAGGTGACTCGAACAACGCGCGCACGGCAATGCCCATCGCGCGCGTTTCGTGTGCGGCAGCGATGCTGTTGGCACGGGCGGCCCGGCGGAGATCGAGAGCGTTCGCGACCGTTAGGTCAGCGGTCCTACGTTGACGGTTCATCGTGGTCACCCATTCTCCGGTGTGAGCGGGTCGGCGTCGGTGAAGATGAGTTCATCGAGGTCGGCGATCCCGGCAATCTGGCCGAACACCAGCGAATGGCGGGCTTCGACGATCATGATCGAGGCGATCAGGGCCGCCGCATCGGTGCTCAGCAGTTCGCCGATGGTCTCGGTGTGGGTTGCCACCAACGCCGCCTCCAGTTCGTGAGCTGCGGTTGCGGTATCGACGTTGTTGCCGGCGCCGAAGCCGCCGGCGAGCGCCTCGACCACATCGGCGGCGGGCGAGTCGCGCACGTCGGTGGACAGCATCGCCGACAGCGCCTGCGCATACGCCAGGTGAGCGTCGTGGGCTGTCGCGAGCACTGCGGTCAACACGGGGCCTACGCCGCCAGCGGCGAGCGCGGCGGCGTAGAGCTCGACGGCGGCCAACTCGACCATCTGGGCGCCCTGCAAGAGCGGGATGTCCTCGGCGGCGGGGCGTTGCGGCGGGGCGGTAGTGGTCGGTGCGGCTTCATCGGGAGCCGTGGCGCCGGCACGACCTACCAGCGACGGCACCAGCGTTCCCGCAAGACCGACGATTCCGGCACCGAGCAGCCGGCGGCGCATGCTTGACCCGGGCAGGGCAACGGGCGCGTCGGCCATCGATGTATCGGGCGAATCCATGTCCACGAGGGAGTGTGTCCTTTCCAAGCGCTCGGTACACCTGCAACAGCGCGGGATGCAGCTTTGTCGGCGACGGGTGAGCGGAGCAATTCTAGGGACTGACACTAGAAGTCCAGCGCCGACAGCTCGGGTATCCACGCCCGCGCCCGCCGCACTGCCTCGTGCCACTGCTGGCGATCGAGAGAGCCGGTGGGCTCGACGACGGCCCGTGGCCGCCAGGCGTCGGCGATCTCGTCGAAGCCCGACCACACCCCCATGGCCATGCCGGCGAGGAAC
>JAYURF010000477.1:0-3513 GCA_043756365.1 Acidimicrobiales bacterium | reverse complement strand
CGGCGCGTGGCATCGACGCAACCGACAACCGTCGGGAAGCCCATCTCGCGTCCCATGATCGCGGCGTGCGAGGCGAAGCTGCCGTGGTCGGTGACGATGGCACCCACGACGTGCAGGAACGAGTTGAACGACTCGCCGGTCGCCGGTGTCACGAGCACCTCGCCGTCGACGAGGTCCCACAGTTCGTCGAAGTTACGTACGATGCGCGCTGGCCCTTCGTACACACCGGCGCTTCCGGGGATGCCGATCACAGTCGATTCGTCGCCGGCGGGGCCATCGGCTTCGCCCCTCACGCCGCTGAGCACGAACCCGAATGCGCCCATCACCCTCGCCAGTGGTTCGGGCAGCTGATCGAGCGGCGGCGGAGGGGGAGGCTCAGGCCCGAGCAACGCCGGTGCACCCTGTGCCGTCGCCGCCTTTCGCCGCGCAACCCGTGCCGACAACTCCGTCGCGGTGGGGCGCGGATCGCCATCGAGCAGGGCGTCGACTTCGGCCGGTCCGATGTCGAGCGCGTCGTACGGCGAGTTGATCCGCCCGAGACGATGCATCCGGTGACCGAGTTCGATCAGGCCGAGGCGGATCAGACCGACCGCGCTCGAGTCGCTGTACAACCCGCGCTCGTCGCGTAGTCGGTAGACGAGCCGGGCCTCGGTGAGCAGGTCGTCGAACTCGGCGAGGTGCTCCTCGCCTACGTCGGCGCGGATCTCGGTGACCAATGCGTCCGATCTGGTGCGTGATGCCGTGGGATCGTGTGCCAGTGCAGCCTGCACTCGGCCGAGGACGATCTCGGGTCGCTCACCGATCGTTGGGTTGGTTATGTCGAAACCGGCAGCGAGGCGGTATCCGATCGACTTCACGTATTCGGCAACGGCCGGAACGCGCCGAGCAAGGTCGTCGTAGCGGTCGGCTGCAGGCGTGTCCCCGGTGAGGAGGGCGCGTGCGCCGGGGTCGGTCCGAAGCGCCTCGATCGCCGCCTCCATCTCTGGTGGGAGCACGCTGGACACGGGGGACCAGCCGTCGAACACGGCTAGCACCGTCGTTGGCGCTCGGCCGGTCCACTGGGCCACATGCAGCGCGAAATCGCCGACAGGGATGAGCGTCATGCCGTTGAAGCGGTGATGCTGATACCACATCGCGTCGAGGTGCTCGACGCAGCGATGCAGATGCGCCCGGAGTCCTTCGGTATCGAGCGCCGAGAGATCGACTTCGCCGATGGCAAGGTGTGTCGCGATCGACTCCGGTTTCAGTTCGGTGTCCCACCGACGGATCACGTCCCGCCAGATCCGGTTCCGGAACGCAGCGGCAGCCACACCGGCGCGTCGCCCGATCTCCTGGCCGATCTCGTCGGGGCTGCGCTGGCCGTGCGGACCCGGAGCATCTATCGGGACGACCTGGGTGTACGGGAACCCGTTGACGAAGTCCAACGTGAACCCGTCGAGCAGCACGCCCCAATCGGCGAAGGTCTCGGCGAAGCCACGGCTCATGCCTGAGGGGTACACGGATTGCAGCATCGCTGTGATGGAGGCGGGGAAGTGGGCGCGATCCTGGCCCCAGGGCCCCGGCCCGGGAGGGTGCCACTCGATCGCCGCGAGTGCTGTGTCTGGTTGGTGGTCGAGTGCAGTCATGGCCGCTTTGTCCCTCCGTTTGTCCCTCTGTTCGTTCCCCATGCCAATCACACCACGAGTCGACGCTTCCGTCCATGGCCTGTGCCACATTGAGGCTGTGTCATCGATCACATCGACAGCAGGTGTCGCCTGCGGTCACCGACGATGAGGCAGAATCGATGTCCATGGACAACGACGCTGTGGTGGCTCATTTCGGCCTGGTCCTCGACTGCGCAGATCCCGAAATCCTCGCCGCGTTCTGGTCCGAGGCCTTGGGCTACACCAACGTTGGCTCGGCTGGCGCGTACGTGGCACTGTACCCGCGTGCCGGGAATGGTCCGAAGCTGTTGTTGCAGCGCGTCGCCGAGCCGAAGGTTGCCAAGAACCGGATGCACCTCGACATCGAGGTTCCCGGCATCCATGCCGAAGCCGACCGCCTGGTTGCGCTCGGCGCACGACGTGTGAGCGACCCTTCAGCTGGCCAGTTGAGTGAGCACGGCAGCAGCTGGATCTTGATGACCGATCCCGAAGGCAACGAGTTCTGCATCTGCGACAACGGGAGCCCGTCCGCCGGCTGAGCGAGCCACGCCGTTTCGATAATGACGGGGATGGGTAGCAACTCCGCGTGACGACTGCATCCGCACGCGAAGAAACCTTGGTCGAAGCCATTGGTCGCTTGCGCAACGCGGGGTACGGATCGGATTTCGCCGCCACGGCCGACGGTCGCCTCCTCTGTCGGGCATGTGACGCAGTCTTCGATCCGGCCAGCATGCGCATCGAGCACCGGGTCCGGTTCGAAGGTAACTCGAATCCTGATGACGAGGCGATCCTGCTCGCGCTGGTGTGCTCGTCCGGGTGCAGGGGCCTGTACAGCGCCGCGTTCGGGCCGGACACCCCACCGGAAGACGCAGCTGTATTACGGCGCCTCGCGCAGGCCGCAACGACCAGCGAACCCGGTCCAGCACCGTGACCAATTGAGCCGATTCGCGTCTCGACGCGGCCACATCAGCAACCAGCAAGCCCATCACCAGCAAGCCCATCACCAGCAAACGAGGAGCTACGAATGTCGGGTGTCGCCATCATCACCGAAGCGTGTATCGGTACCAAGGACCGGGCCTGCGTCGATGTCTGCCCGGTGCAATGCATCTACGAGTTCAACCCGCCGACCAACCAGTTGTTCTCCGAAGTCGAGGCGGGCAGCGGAACGATCGAGAACACGCATACACCCCGCGCCGAGGCGATCGGCATCTTCGCCGACACGATCCTGTACGTGAACCTCGACGAGTGCACCTCGTGTACGGCGTGCTACCAACCCGATGTGTGCCCGGTTGGGGCGATCTACTCCGAGGAGGTCGTGCCTGATGGCTCGCCGCGGGCGAAGTACAACTCCACCGATCCGAGCACCGGCCACGATCACACGTTCTTCATCCAACTCAGCCGCGACGTCTTCGCCGACTGAGCGCCGCCGGGCGAGCGTTGCCGGAGCGATCGGTGCCGGCCGTTGGTACCGTGGCGAGGGTCGAGACCTCCACAGGGATCGGCCAGATCCCGGGCCGCTTGTAACGGTGCCGGGGTCACTTGGTTTTCGAACAGGTCATGTTCAGCAGGTCATGTCGATGGGCGGAACGGCCGGGGCCTCGACGTGGGCGGTCGCTGTGGCTGCAATGGGCGAAAAGAACGGTTGCTCGATGGGGGCCTCCGGCAGCGGTGCGCGGCCGGCAAACACATCGACGACAGCGAGCATCGAGGGCGAGTCGAGAATAGGAATCTGTACGGAGTTGCCGCTGACCATCGCCGACGTGGATTCGACCGTGTAGCCGAACAGTGCAGTGGGGTCGATGCCGACGAGGACCCCGAAGTACTCGAGCATGGTCGAAATGGTGAGCTGACTGTCGATGACCACGTAGTT
>JAYURF010000476.1:0-10024 GCA_043756365.1 Acidimicrobiales bacterium | reverse complement strand
CCACACCGTCCAAGTATGACTCTTGCCTCATCATGAGTCAAGACTCATATAGATCAAATTCGCCTCGAAGTGGCGAATGCTGCTGCCGGCGCTCATTGACTGCGTCAGGCCACACGCCTACGACGGCGTCAACCCTGCCACTGGTCGCGAACGCCGACGATGGCACGCAGTTGGCGTATCACGTGCAGACGCAGAAGTAATTGCGTCAAGCATCACTGAAACCAACCGTGTGCCGATCCCCTGAACGAGACGCAGTCACCTTCGGCGACTACCTGTCCAATACGTGGCTATCCGAACGCCAACCGCCAGGCGACCACACCGAAAGAATCCAACAAGCCGCTCGACACCTTGCGCCCCTGGGGGGTCAGCGTGAGGTGACGAGGTCGAACATCGAGTCGGCACCTGCGGCGGCGACGGAGTGGCCGAGGCGTTGGCGCCACTGCTTCGTCGTGCCCCACTCGTGCCGCCACGACCACAGGCGGCGGGTCAGTTGGTGGAGGGGGTACTCGCGGGTGACGCCCATCGCGCCGTGAGCCTGGTGGGCGGCACGGGTGCCGACGGTGATTGCGTCGTCCACGACCACGCGGGCTGCGGCGATCTCGAACGAACACGCCCCGGCGGCGAGCGCCCGCACGGCCACGTCGGCGGCCATCTGCGCCCGCACGGCTGACTGAGTGGCCAGCACGAGGTGTTGCTGTACGGCCTGGAACGTCGCCACCGGCTTGCCGAACTGGCGTCGCTCGTTGGTGTAGTCGATGGTGAGCTGTGCCATAGCGGTGAGCGCTCCGGCGGCCATGATCACGCGTGACAGGGCGCCGCGATCATGGGCTGGCCGCCACGAGTCGAGATGGCCCGAGTCGTGCTCGATGTCGCCGTGCTCGATGTCTGCGAGCGCGATGTCGGCGACCACGCGGTCGCGGGCTTCGCCGGCGAGGTTGGCACCGGCGTGGAGCTGCACCTGGTCGGGGCGGAGTGAGTACACGGTCGGGCCCGCGGCCACCACGATGCGGTCGGCGTGGCGGGCCCAGGCGGCGATGCCGTCGACCTGCAGCCGGCCCTCCTGCAGTCGCCCGGGCTTCTCGACCACGCTCAGCGGGCCGGACGGCAGCGGGATGCCGGCCTCACCGAGTAGCCAGCCGCCGATCATGCCGGTCTCGGCGACGGGCACAGACGCAGCGAACCGGCCGACGGCACTCAGGATCGCGGCGTGATCGAACAGGGTGCCGCCCGAACCGCCGGCACTCTCGGCGACGCCGACCCATGAGAAACCGGCCTCGGCGAGGGCGGCCCAGGTGGCGGTCGACCAACCCGACCCTTCGGCGTGTTCGACCTCGTCGAACGTGCTCACGTCGGCGAGAAGGCGCTCGACGGTCTCGACCAGCAACGGATCGGCGGCGCTCACCGGTTGACCCCTGACGGCCGCATGCCCTTGGCAGCGACCGAGCGGAGCACCTCGGTCGTGCCGCCCCGGATCGTGAACGACGGTTGGGTGAGCGCCGCGGTCACCAGCAGGCGGCCGAGTAAGGATTCGTCGGCGGAGTTCGGGGCCTCGTCGAGGTGGGCGAGCACCGCGGTGACGACGTCCTGTTCGAATCGGGTTCCCATGTCCTTCACGAGGGATGATTCGATCGCCGGGGCACCACCCTCGTCGATCGAGCGGGCGACCGAAAGCGACAGGTGGTGCAGTACCCAGTAGTTGGCCATCGTTTCGCCGAGCAGGTCGATCAGGGCGGTGCTGGCAGTTCCGCCATTGTCGGTCTCGCGGCGGAGCAGTTCCTCCACGAGGAGGTACGAGCTGAGCCAGCGGTCAGGGCCGCCGCGCTCGTAGGCGAGCTCGGAGGTGTTCTGTGTCCACCCCTGGCCGATCTCGCCGAGCACCAGGTCGTCGGGCACGTACACATGGTCGAACACGACTTCGCAGAAGTCGGCGGTGCCGTCGATGAACGGGATCGGCGTGGCCTGCACGCCGGGTGCCTTGAGGTCGACGATCAGCTGGCTGAGCCCTTGACGCTTGTCGTCCACCTCGTCGCGCGGGGTGGTGCGGCAGAGCACGATCACCCAGTCGTGCTCGTGAGCGCTCGTGGTCCAGATCTTGCGGCCCTCGAGCACCCAACCGTCGCCGTCGCGGGTGGCCTTGGACGAGATAGAGGCGAGGTCGCTGCCGCTGTCGGGTTCGCTCATGCCGATGCAAAATCCGAACTCGCCGCGACAGATGCCGGGCAGGAACCGCTCGCGCTGCGCCTCGGTGCCGAACTTCGCGATCACCGGGCCCGACTGGCGGTCGGCCACCCAGTGATGGCCCACCGGCGCACCCCACCGCAGTAGCTGCTCGACCACGATGAAGCGGTCGACCGCCGACCGGTCGTGGCCGCCGTACCGGGTGGGGAGGGCCATGCCGAGGTAGCCGGCTCTGCCCAGCTTCAGCGAGAACTCGCGATCGATCGCCGCGTTCATGCCGAGCCCAGGGTGGAATGATCCACGCGGGAGCTCGGCCTCGAGGAACACAATGACGTCTCGCTGGAGCTGCCGTTCCGAGTCAGAGAGTTCGACGGGGCGAAACTGCATCAGCGGGTTGGCTGGCGGGCGAGGCCCCAGAGCCCGTTTGCGGCTTGGGCGATCAAGCCGTGGCGGTCGACCGCCCCGGCGTAGATCTGGCCGTAGTTCCACGAGCGCTCGAGGACGCTGAACGCGACGACGCCGAGTGGCACCGGATCGGCGACCTGCTTGCCGGTGCTGGCCACGAGCTGCGTCGCCAGCATCTTGCAATCCTTGAGATGGCGCCTCATGCCGGCCACGCGTATCTCCTCGTCCTCGTGTGCTGCCTGGGTCCAGGCGAATGCAAAACTGCCGTGGATGTCGAGCAGATCGAAGTACTCCGAGACCCAGGTGCGCAGCGCGGAGCGCGAACCGAGGTGGTCGGGCAGCTTCTCGATCATCCGCTCGGCCTCGCTCGCGGCGTGTGCACCGACGGCGAGGAGTACCTCGCGCTTTGAGGGGAAGTAGGTGTAGAACGAGGCGCGCGACACGTCGGCGAGGCGGGCAATCTCGTCGATCGTGGTGCCCGAGTAGCCGCGGGTGAGGAACACCTCGCGGGTGGCCTTGATGATCGAGGTGATGGTGCGCTGGGCGCGTGGGCCGAGTGCATCGGCAGGCTGTCGGAGCGCGGCAGGAGTCAAGTACGACTCACCGTTGCTCGCAGTGCTGGCTGTCTTTCGGGTGAGGGCCATCGTTTGACGATACTGTCAGGAAACCACTCGCGAAATAGGGATCTTGCGCGACAGCTTGGCGTCAGCGGCGAGGGTCGCCTGCAAGGAGCTGATCGACGATCACCAGGGCGACGCCGCCAGTGACGTCGGGGGCGATCACGAGTTGGTGCGTTTCGTCACGGTGGACGGCGATGCCGGCCGAGGCGAGGGAGCGTCGAGCCGCGGCGAGGTCGGCAACCTGGAGGCCCATGTTGCACGTCTGGGCGCGGTCGTAGCGCCAGGCCCACAGCCGTTCGCTCTCGTCGGCAGCGGGCATCGAGTACAGGGCGAGCTGCACGTCACCCATCGACACCGCGGCCATCGGCGAACCCGGCGGCGCGTGCTCGTCGACGAACGACACGCCGTGGCCGAACAGCTCGGCGAGGCGGCGGGCGGCGGCGACCGGATCGTCGACCACGGCACCGCCGAAAGCCATCCGTTCGACCTCGAGCACCGGGTCGGCGATCGGCGGCGGCATCGATGCACCGAAGCGCGGGTCGAGTGGCTCTTCGGTGCCGAACCACTCGATCACGATGCCGGCGGTGTCGCCGGGATGGGTGAACACGATGTGACCATCGATTCGCGCAGCAACCCGCACACCGTGCTCGGCGAGGTACTCGACGGTCGCGTCGATATCGGCGACCTGCACGGCGATCGAGCTCATGTGCGATCCGAAGCGGCTGACAAAACGGTCGACGGCACCACCGGCGACAATCGGCTCGCCGATCTCGATGATGTTGTCGCCCACCCACGCCATGCCGCCACGGCGACCGATCGCGGGGTCCTCGATCCGGCTGTCCTCCAGCACGCGCAGCCCGACGAGGCGGGACAGTGCGTCGCGCGTCCGCTCGTAGCCGGCCACCATCGCGGTGGTGTGGAAGCACCACTGGACGACGTGGCCGGTCACGTGTTGGGAACCGCGAACGCAGCTCCGTTCCAGTAGTCGCGCTGCTCGCAGATCTTGCCGTCGCGCAACTTACCGATCGATACACCGCGTACGTTCATCGGTTGCATCACCCACTCGACCGCGAAGTCGGAATCGGTCATCACATGGCCGATGTAGTCGAAGGCCGCGTCAGGCACGTTGTCGAACGAGGCTTGGATGAACTTGCGCATCTGCTTGGCGCCGGACGCACCGTGCTTGATCGTCGTGTCTTCGTAGACGATGTCATCGGTGAAGTACCCGAGGACGCCATCGAGATCGAGTCGATCCCACGCGGCGAAGTAGTCCTGGAAGAAGTTGCTCACGATGCGCCTCTCATGTCGGTTCTTTGATGTAGGTCTCTGCGAAGCCCAGCACGAAGTCGCTCGCGACGGGCGCCTGTTGGGTGGGGCCTGGCACCACGATCCAGGTGGCGCCGATCTCCTCGAGCCTGCCGAGGTGCTCGCGGTGCCGCTCGACATCGGTGCTGAGGTCGTGCACGGTCGGGTCGGTGTACGCGATCGTCAGGTCGAGTTCGGCAAACCGGTCGCCCGCGTACTCCTTCAGCAGTTCGAGCCGAGTGAGGATGTCGTCGGCAGAGGTGACCTCTGGGGATCGCACGGTCGAGAACATGCCGGCGGGGCCAGTGAGCGGCATCCAGCCCTGAGCGCGTTTGGCGACGCGGCGCAGCGTGAGCTTGGCGTTACCGCCGATCCAGATCGGGATCGGGATCTGCACGGGGCGCGGGCGCCCGATCGTGCCGCGGGCGTTGAAGTGCTTGCCCTCGTAGTCGAACGGCTCACCCGACCAGTGCATCGGCATCACGTCGAGGGCCTCGTCGAACAGTTCGTTACGTTCATCGAAGTCGACCCCGAGCGCGAAGTACTCGGCCTTCAGGTAACCGGTGCCCACGCCGAGGATGAAGCGGCCGTTCGACAGCTTGTCGACCGTGGCGGCCGACTTCGCGAGCAACAACGGGTTCCGGTACGGCAGCACCGCGAGGTACGTGAGGAGCTTCAACTCGGTGGTGACCGCAGCCACGTGCGAGAGCGCGACGAAGGGGTCGAGGCTCTGATGGCCGCCCGTCTGCAGCCACTTCTCGGTGGGCGCCGGGTGCTCCGTGAACGAGAAGCCCTTCCAGCCGCTGCGCTCGGCCGTGACGGCCATCTCGGCGACCGGCCCAGCGTCGAGCATGTCCCCGTCGGTGCCGTGAAAGTCTGGATACTGGAAGATGAACTGCATGAAGGAACCTTTCTGACGGTCGTAACGCTAGTGGACCGGAAACTTGACAGATGTGTCAAGCTGGCTGCTGACCGAACGCCATTACACCGCTGCGATTGTGACGGGGACTGCGGTCATCAGCGGCATGCCGCTGATCGCCTGCAAGTTCGCGAAGCCGCTGAGCAGCCCGTTCGTGCTGGCCCCGTTGCGTTCGGGCGCATCCGCCGGGCCGGGACCCCCGAAACCATGGGTCATCGATGCAACGCCTGGCCGAAGCGTGGCGTCGCCGGCGACCGTGGTGTGGATGGTGCCGTGCGCGCTGGTGAGCGTCACCTCAGCCCCCTCGCGCAACCCGAGCCGGGTGAGGTCGTCCGGGTGCAGATGGCACGGGTTGCGACGATTCCGAACCAGGCCGATGATCTGGGTGCCCGTTGAGTTGATGACTTCCTTGGCACGCCGCACGATCAGCAGCAGCTCATCGTGAGCGTGCCGGCCGGCACGCTCACCGGCACCTACGGCACTTACGGCGTCGAGGGCGGCGAGCTCGGCGACCACGTCGGGCGGCGCGACGGCGAATCGGTCGATCACCCCGGCACCCGGCGCAACGGCACGCGCCGGGTTGACGTCGTCGAACATCGCCCCGTGGGGAAACGAGCGCACGGTGTCGAGCGACACCTGGGCGCGAGCCGAAAACGACGCCAGCACCTCGTCGGCCGTCGGGGCTTCGGTCGACGGCGGGTACTCGCGGCCGGCGACCTTCAGCGTCGAACCCATCGCCCACGCCAGCCGGAGGAAGAACTCCCAGTCGTCGATCGTGTCGACCGGCGCATCAAGGATCGCCGGCGTGTACTGCGCGAATGGGCGGTCCATCAGCGACTCGTAGGCGCGCGTGGTGTCGGGCCGTTCCAGGTGCATGACGGGCGCGATCACGTAGTCGGCGATCGCGGCGGTCTGCGACCGGTAGGGGTCGACCGTCACGAGCAGATCGAGCGATGCGAGAGCGTCGACCATCGCACGGGTACCGGGCACGGCCGCGACCGGATTGCCGCCCGACACGATCAGCGCGCGGATGCGGCGGCCGTCGTCGCGGGTGATCTCGTCGGGCAGGGTGACCGACGGCATCTCACCGTTCAATGCCCCGATGCCGCGAATGCCGGGCTCGGTGCGTTCCCAGTGGCGGTCGGGGGCGATGGCCGCAGCGGGCAACGCCTTGCCGGAACCGAGCACCGCGATGCCGCTCAGCTGGTCGCCGGGTCGGGCGTAACGGCCGCACAGCACGTTGGTCACCTGGATCAGGTGTTCGGCGAGGTTGGCGTGCGGACCCATGTCGGGGCCGGTGCCGCCAGTGGCCATGCCTCGTGGGCCGGCAGCGAACAGCCGGGCGGCACGGGCGATGTCGTCGGGGTCGACCCCGCAGATCGCACCGGCGCGCTCGGCTGTGAACGGCGCAACGGCGGCCCGCAGCGCGTCGAGGCCGTCGGCCCATGCATTGGTGAACGCGTGATCGATGAGGTCCTCGGCCAACAGTACGCCGATGATCGCCGCGAACAGTGCGGCGTCGGTGCCGGGGATGAGCTGGAGGTGGATGTCGGCGCGTGACGCGAGCTCGGTGCGCCGAGGGTCGACCACCACGAGCTGCAGGCCACGTTGCTGCTCGTGCTGGAGCCGGCGCATGCCGTCGTGGATCGGGAACCCGGTGAAGTAGCCGCCCTGCATGCTGATCAGCGGGTTGGTGCCGACGAGTACCCAGACGTCGGCCTCCGCGAACCGTTGGCCGCCGGCGGCCCAGCGGCCGAGCCGGTTCTCGGCGACCCACTTCGCGGACTGGTCGACCGACATTGACGAGAACTTCTTCGACGACCCGATCGTGCGCCAAAACGCGAGCGTGAACGGCAGCGTCAGCGACGCCATCGCTGCGCTGGTGCCGGTGTACAGGGCCACCGACTCGGGGCCGTACTCGGCGATGATGTCGGTGAGACGCGCGGCGATCTCGGCGATCGCAGTGTCGGCCGCGACCTGTTCGTAGGTGCCGTCAGCGCAGCGTCGCAGCGACTCGCGCAGCCGGGCCGGGTCGGTATGAAAGTCGGCGAAATGGCGGCCCTTGGTGCACGTGAACCCCCGGGTGAGCGGGTGCTCGTCGTCTCCGGAGATCTTCACCACCCGGTCGCCGTCGAGCTCGAGCACGATCCCGCACGCCGCCGGACAAAGACGGCAGTATGAGATGGCGGTCGTCGTGGTCGGCATCCGCGGCACCGTAGCCGCGACGGATCGTCCGACTCGACACATGTGTCAGGTTCGGCCACGCGGTAGCGTATGAGTTGACGCATCCGTCAAGTTGGCATTCTGCCAAGGGGGCAACATCGTGAACCACGACGACATGATCCTGGTCAGCATCGACGACCACGTGATCGAACCGCACGACCTATTCGAAAAGCACATGCCGGCGAAGTACCGCGATCAGGGCCCGCAGTTCGAGCGACTGGCGAACGGCGTCGACCAGTGGGTGTTCCAGGGCGAAGTCATGGGCACGGTCGGACTCGGTGCCACTGCATCGTGGCCACGAAGGGAGTGGAGCTTCGACCCGGTCGGCCTCGCCGAAATGCGGCCCGGGTGCTACGACGTCCATCAGCGGGTTCGCGACATGAACGCCAACGGCATCCTCGCCTCGCTCAACTTCGGAACGGCGGTCGGCTTCGCCGGTGCCTGGCTCGCAGGCAAGCCCGATCTGGCCCTCTCGGCCATTGCGGTGTCGGCGTACAACGATTGGCAGATCGACGAGCTCGCCGGCTCGTACCCCGGCCGGATCATCCCGCTCTGCATCATCCCGCTCTGGGACACCGACGCCTGCGTGCTCGAGCTCGAGCGCATCGCCGCCAAGGGCTGCAAGGCGATCAGCTTCCCCGAGACGCCGTACGCCAACGGGCTACCCAGCTTCTACGGCGACCACTGGGACTCGGTGCTCGAGGCATGCGAACGGCTCGGCATCGTGCTCTCGATGCACATCGGTGGCGCGTTCAACCTCCTCACTCGCCCGGAAGGTGCCACGGCCGACCAGCTGATCGTGCTGGCGGCGCAGCTGTCGGGTGTGGCCTGCACCGACCTGATCACGTCGGGGACGTTCCGCAAGTTCCCGGATCTGAAGGTGGCGATGTCCGAGGGCGGCATCGGGTGGGTGCCGTTCCTCCTCGACCGCATGGACAAGCACATGTGGAACCAGTCGTGGACCGGCCTCGACATCGGTGCCGCCACCGCCACCGAGATCTGGAAGAAGAACTTCCTCGGTTGTTTCATCAGCGAGCCGACCAACCTGCGGATCATCGACCGCATCGGCGAGCACACGGTGGCGTGGGAGTGCGACTACCCGCACAGCGACTCAACATGGCCGAACTCGCCCGAAGTGCTGATGGAGGAGTTCGTCAATGCCGGCATCGCCGACGACGTGATCCACCAGATCACGTGGGAGAACGCCTGCAGGTTCTACGACTGGGATCCGTTCCGGCGCACAGCAAAGCAACAGGCGACCGTCGGTGCGTTGCGTTCGCTGGCCACCGATGTCGACACAGCCGAGACGACGAAGGCCGAGTACCGCGAGCGGTACCTGGCATCGGCCGGCGACTCAGTCGGCTGACACATCCCGGTGCCCCACCCCAGGCCGCTGCTACGCCGCAGCTGGCCCGCTCACGGCCGAATCTCCGGGTAGTACTGCTCGGCACCGATTGCCTGAACGCTCTCGAGCCATCCGGTGCCGTAGCGCTCGACCGTTCCCGTCGTATCGCTCGTCTCGAGGCTCCATGCCTGGCGCTTGTAGGTCCAGTTCGACGGGTCGAGCTGGTGCGCGTTCCGGAAGTGGATGACCGCCGCGTCGTGGTCGCCAGCGAGGTGAAGGTGCTGCGCGAGCTCGAAGTGGGCGGCTGCGGTGGCCTCGTCGATCCCACGCGGGAGCGAGCGGGCGATCACCTCGTCGGCCGACAGCACGTACCGGCTGTCGGCGCCTCGTTCGGCCCAGTCGCGCAGCATGATCGCAGTGACCTCCGGCGTGATGTGGAACCGCCGGATCTCGTCGATCACGTTCTTGCGTTCCGGCGGTACCTCGGCGGTCAGCTCGGGGAGCATGTCGAGCACCGGGGTGCTGCCCGGCCACGCCGGTTCGGCGGGGCGCACGATCATGCCGTGCTCGTCGATCCACACCGACGACGGCACGTTGACGATGCCGAGCAGCTCGTCGCAGAGGTGCGCCCGGTCGATCAGCGACGGGTGCGCCGGCCGGGCGGCCTCGATGAATGGCCGTGCGGCATCGGCTCCGCCGGTGTCGAGGGCGACCGTGACGATCTCGATGCCCTGTGGATGGAGTTCCTCACGCAGTGCCTGCCACACGGGCAGGTCGTGGCGGCAGCCTCACCATGAGGCCCAGGCGACCAGCACCACCCGGTGCGGCCGCAGGTCGGCGATGCGACAGGGTGCGCCGTCGATGTTGGGGAGCACGAGATCGGGCGCAGTCGCCGTGGTGAGCGCGCGGCCTGTCACGGCCGTATCGGGCCCGATCGCACGCAGGCCGCTGGCCTCGTCGACGACGATCGGCATGCCGAGACGTGCTGCTAACGCCTGCACCTCGAACATGCCATCGTGCAGGCGTCCG
>JAYURF010000475.1:0-3540 GCA_043756365.1 Acidimicrobiales bacterium | reverse complement strand
CGGGTCGGGTGGCCGTGCGCACGACGAAGCTGCACAGCACACCGCCGTCTGGCCAGGTGGCGATGTCGGCGGAGGCGATGTCGAGGTGGTCGGTGGCGAGTACGTCGGCAAGCCGGGCGAGCAGCCCGGTGGTGTCGCGGCAGGCGATGTCGATCTTCCACAAACCGGCGTCTGGCTCGGGGCTCACTGCCACGCGAACCGCGCCGGCTCGCGGTAGCGGTTCCACCAAACGTGCGTGGCGGGCCAGTTCCTCTGGATCGTGGGCGAGCAGGTACGCAGTCGACGCGAACCGCAACCGTTCGATCGGCGCCGAGTCAGTGAGCAGGTGTTCGGCTGCGACCCGGCGTGATGCGGCGATGTTGGCGGCTTCGCCGCGCTGCGAATCAGGATGATCCAACACGTCGAGGACGCGTTCGTAGTGCGCGTCGAGGAGGTTCCGCTGCCCAGCCGATAGCTCGCCGAGCGCAAGCGCCAGCACATACGCGTCGTGGGCGTGTGCCCGGCTGGCGAGATGGGTGGCAAGTTGCAAGACCTCGTGTTCGTCGAATCCGCTGCGGTCGTGCGCGCTGGCGCGCAGCAGGCGTGAGTCGTCGACGATCGAAACGATCCGGTCAGCGGCAGTGCCGTCTTGACCGACGAGCCGGTCGGCGAGCGCGCGCGTTGCTGCCGGGTTGCCTCCGTCGGCGACGTCGCTCACGAGCGCGGCGAGCACGAGGTCCTCGGTGGCGATGCCGAGCCCGGGGTTGCGTTCCGGTAGGTCGTGTAGGCGGTCGACCACGGCGAATCTCAATGACCCCAACGGATCGAGGTCGCTCATGTCGGCGCGCCGGCGCGCCATGGCCGTTGCCACCTCCGGCAATGCGCGGCTCAGCACCCCGGTGACGTCGAGGAACCGCCACGAGCGCGGCTCGTCGGCACGAAGCAGTTCCGCCAGCGCCGGCGTGTGACGAGCCTCCCAGCGCACCTCATGGTCGCGTGTGCCGGCGAACCAGTCGAGCAGATCCTCTGCGGGTCGGGCGTTGGCAGCCAGATGCGCGGCGGCCAGCGCGGTCGCCAGCACCGCAGAGGGCGGGGGTGTGGCGCGCAATGCGATGACCCCGCCGTCGACGTGGACCCAGCCACCGGCAGGCGCGACGCGTCCATCGTCGGCCGCGGGTGCGATGTCGTCCGACGCGCCGATGGACGATCCGCCGGGACCGCCGGGACCGCTCGCCAGGCGCCACCGCAGCAATGGCGGTGTGATCACGGTCGTGATCAGGATGACGATCAACAGCGCGCCGTACTGGTCGCCGTTGAGCACCCCGTTGGCCAAGCCGATCGACGCGAAGATCAACCCCACCTCACCGCGTGGGATCATGCCGATCCCGATCAGCAGCCGGTCGGCGCGTCCGGTCCTCACCCCTGCCGCCGACACCAGCTTGCCGCCGACAGCGACAACGGTCAGTGCCGCGGCGAGGCCGAGCACCGCTGGTTTGGCCATGGCGCCGAGGTCGGCGTTGATGCCGATGCTGAGGAAGAACACGGGGATGAACACGTTGGCGACCGCCACGAGATCGGTGGCGATCCGTTCATGCTGATGGGTTCGGCCGAGCGCCAGGCCGGCCATGAACGCACCGATGATGAACGCCAACTTGGCCAGGTCGGCGAGCGCGGCGAAGGCAAGTATCAGTGTGAACGCGGCAACGACGACGGTGGCCCCCGAGGACGCTCGGCGGTGGATCACCGCGAACAGCCGTGGTACCAAGACAAGCCCGACGATCCCGGTCCCGATCAGGAACGCGACGGCGAGCCCGATGGTTTCCGCCACGACAGCGGGCCCGACCGATCCGCCGGTGACCACCTTGACCACGACTGTCAGGATGATCAGCCCGAACACGTCGTCGGCAACCGCCGCGCCGAGCACGATCCGCGCCTCGATCGAGGCCAGGGCGCGGAGGTCGCCGAACACCCTGGCGGTGATGCCCACGCTCGTGGCGGTGAGTGCGGCGCCGAAGAACACCGCCGAATCGGTTGGTTCGCCGAACGCCACCGCAACGCCAGTGCCGAACGCGAACGGCGCGACGACGCCGATCACCGCCACGACGAGCGACGTACCACCGACCTTGCCCAGTTCACCGAGGTCCATCTCCATGCCGACCGAGGCCAATAGCAACAACACCCCGATCTCGGCCAGTACCGCCAGCGACACCCCGCGTTCACCGCCGATCTCGACGAGGCCGAGTACGGACGGGCCGACGATGATGCCTGCGCTGATCTCGCCGAGCACGGCTGGGATGTGCAACCGTTCTGCCGCTTCGGCGGCGAGCTTTGCGGCCGCCAGCACGATCAGGAGATCGAGCAGCAGGCGTGCGAGATCGACGGTGCCGGTTGACGCAAACATCGAGGGACTCTTAGCTCACAACAGCGTGCTGGCCGCGGTCTCGGCCATCGGCGCGAGCATCCACCCGCGCGAACGCACCGTGATCACCGAGTCGGCCCCGAGATGCCTGCGCAACGCGACGATCACGCCGTCGCAGCGCCGCTCGCTGAGCGCGCCGAGGCCGGCTTGGCGCGCGAGTTCTCGGCGACTCACCACTCGCCCGCGGTTGGACAGCAGCACGGAGATCACGGCCCGCTCCTGCACACCGAGGGCGACGGTCCCGAGGGGGGATGGGGCTGAGTCGAGCAGGGTGGCAGGAGCGGGCGTGACCATTGGTGCCGACGGTACGTGTCGCAGGTTTCGCGACTGTTCTGCGTTCGTGAACGGGGTGTGAACGGGCCCGATTGCCGCCGACTTGACCGGCGGGTCAATACTTGGTGGATGGACCTCACCTATCCCGCTGATGCCGAAGCCTTCCGCGCCGAGATCCGCTCGTGGCTGCAGGAGAACCTGCCGTTGGGTTGGGGGGGTGAAGGCTTCGAGATGGGCGCCGAGGAGCGCGCTGCGTTCAACGCCGGCTGGCCGAAGAAGCTGTTCGAGGGCGGCTGGATTTGCGCAACGTGGCCCACCGAGTACGGCGGCAAGGGCCTGACAACGATGCAGGGAGTGGTGCTCGCCGAGGAGTTCGCCAGGGTGAAGGCACCGCTGCGGGCCGACTTCTTCGGCGACACGCTGGTCGGTCCGACGATCCTGCAATGGGGCACCGAGGATCAGAAGCGCGAGTTCCTGCCGCGCATCCTTGATGGCACGATGCGCTGGTGTCAGGGGTTCAGCGAACCCAACAGCGGATCCGACCTCGCGTCACTGAACACGTCGGCCGTCCTTGATGGCGACGAGTGGGTGATCAACGGGCAGAAGGTGTGGACCACCGGCGGGCACCACGCCGACTACTGCTTCCTGCTCACCCGCACCGACCCGGACGCACCCAAGCACAAGGGAATCTCGTACATGCTCATGCCGATGCGCCAGCCGGGCGTGGAAGTGCGTGGCATCGTCCAGCCCGATGGCACGGCCGAGTTCTGTGAGGTGTTCTTCACCGACGCCCACTGTCCGGCCGACAACGTGGTCGGCGGGATCAACAACGGCTGGAAGGTAGCGAACTCGACGCTCGCGTTCGAGCG
>JAYURF010000474.1:0-3543 GCA_043756365.1 Acidimicrobiales bacterium | reverse complement strand
GGCAAGAGGAGTTCATCGAGAACAACTGGGAGACGTTCGGCGTCGACGTCGCGATTGGAGTCGGTGGGAGCTTCGATGTGATCGCCGGACTCCGCACGCGAGCGCCGCTGTGGATGCAAAAACACGGCCTGGAATGGGTGCACCGACTGCGCGAGGAACCGCGGCGGTTGTTCGGTCGGTATGTGTCCACCGGTGCCCGATTCTTCGTGCTCGCGGCGCGTTCGCTCCTCCTGCCGCGCTACCGCCACCGGTGAGCGACGCGGTGGCCCCACTCAAGTTGGCATTCGTGTTCGGGACCCGCCCCGAAGCGATCAAACTCGCTCCGATCATCGTGGCGGCGCAGGCGAGACCAGCCGAGTTCGAGGTCGTTGTGATCAGCACCGGTCAGCACCGGGAGATGCTCGATCAGATGTTGGAGTGGTTCGAGATCGATGCGACGGTCGACCTCGCAGTGATGCGCCCCGATCAGACCATCACGTTCATCACGTCGGCCGTGCTCGGCGGCGTGGGCGCGCACTTCGAGCACAGCCGTCCGGATTGGGTGATCGTTCACGGCGACACCACCACCACGTTCGCAGCTGCGCTCGCCGCGTTCTATCAGCGCCTTCCGGTCGCCCATGTGGAGGCGGGTCTGCGAACCGGCGACATCTACTCGCCGTACCCGGAGGAGATGAACCGGCTCCTCACGACGCGGCTCACCTCGCTGCACCTCGCTCCAACGGGCGCGGCTCGCTCCAACCTGTTGGCCGAGGGAGTGCCCGACGATCGCATCGTGGTCACCGGCAATCCGGGGATCGATGCGCTGATGCTCACCCTGGCCAAACTCGCTCCTCCAGCCGAGCAGCCAGCCGGGCCCGAACCGGGGGCCGCTCGAAACCTGCTCGTCACGATGCACCGCCGAGAGAACCACGGCGCTCCGATGAGTGGGATCTGCCGCGCGGTGCTGGATCTCCTCGACCGGTACCCCGACCTGACCGTCACACTGCCGCTGCACCTGAGCCCGCGAGTGCGCGAGATCGTGCTCCCCCTACTTGGCGAACACCCGCGGGTCGATCTGTGCGAACCGCTGGCGTACCCGCAGTTCGTCGCCGCAATGGCTCGGGCCACGTTGATCCTGTCCGATTCGGGTGGGGTGCAGGAGGAGGCGCCGTCGCTTGGCAAACCTGTCCTGGTGCTACGCGAGACGACCGAGCGCCCCGAGGCCGTCGCTGCCGGAGCGGCGGTGATCGTCGGCGCCGATCGCGAGCTGATCGTGTCGGTCGCGGCGCGGCTGTTGGACGACCCGGACGCGTACGCGCAGATGGCCACCGTGATCAATCCCTTCGGCGATGGCACCGCCGCGCAGCAGATCCTGGCGGCGCTCGTCGATCATCGCTGAGCGTCGGCCGCCATCGCTCTGAAGCCATTCGGGACCGACCGGTTACAGTCACCCGTGATGACTGCTGGATTCATGTTCCCCCGCACAGCAACGGGATCGGCATCGTTGGTGCCGTCGCCGCCGTGGCACTACAGCGGTCAGATGCTGACCATCGAGTACCGCACCGACCCTGCCGCAGTGGCCGAACTGCTCCCGTCGCCGCTGGAACCCGCCGACGATGATCCGGGTGCGGTCGCGGTGATCTGGGCTGATTGGCAGAGCTGCCGCGACGACGGATCCGAGCTGCTCGACCCGGTGCGCAGCCAGTACATGGAGACGTTCGTGGTGGTGCGCTGCAAGTACCGCGGGCAGCACTTCAGCCGATGCGTCTACATCTGGGTGGACAAAGACTTCGCCATGGTGCGCGGTCACCACCAGGGGTACCCGAAGAAGATGGGCGAGCTGTACCTCACCAGGGTCGTCCGCGTCGGCAGGGCAGGGCCGCGGCTGGAATCCGGTGGCCGGTTCGGGGCGACGTGCGCTGCCTACGGTCGGCGGCTGATCGACGCGACGTTCACCATCACCGGAACTGCCGAGAGCGCGGGTTTCGTCAACGCACTGCCGATGCTGCACAGCCGGGTGATGCCGGCGATCGAAAGCGACGGCACGGACAGCTTGAACGAGCTCGTCACCATGCGCGGCTTCGACGTCGAGGTCGGACCGTGTTTCGTCGGCGACGCAACGCTGTCGATGCATCCCTCGCCGGTCGAGGAGCTCACCCGCCTCGCCCCGGTCGAGATGATCGGTGGCTTCTGGCGCGAGATCGGCAACTCGTGGAAGGAAGGCACCACACTCGAGCGACACAACCTGGCGGCGCTCGGCCCAGACACGGCGCCCGATCGCGAATCTGACGTATGACGGAGCGCATCGAGCACGACCTCGGACCCGGCGACGCCGACATCACCGACCCGGACGCGTACACGGCAGGGGTGCCGTACGCAACCTTCGACCGGTTACGCGCCGACGATCCGGTCAGCTGGTGGGACGAGCATGACGGTGGGCGGGGGTTCTGGGCCGTCACCCGGTACGACGACTTGTTGCAGGTGAGCCGCCAGGTGGAGGTGTTCTCCTCGGCGGAGGGGATCACGTTGGAGGAGATGGAACCGGACGATTTCGCCGCCCGCCGCAACATGCTGGAATACGACCCGCCGGAGCACACCCGGTACCGCCGGCTGGTGTCGAAGCCGTTCAGTCGCCGCGAGGTGTACGCCTACGAGAACTCGATCCGGTTGTTGGCCCGTACGGTCGTCGACGAGGCACTGGCCGGCCCCGCGTCGTTCGACTTCGTCGACACGATTGCCAAGCAGCTCCCCATGCGGATGCTCGGTCGGTTGCTGGGCGTGCCCGACAGCGATGGCCCATGGTTGGTCGAGCGCGGCGACGCGTTGCTTGGCAACTTCGATCCCGAGTTCACCGATCACCCGGTCGGCTTGGCCGATACCGACGAGTTCAAGCACATCCCGTTCCGTTCGCCCGCCGCGCTCGACCTGTACCAGTACGCGCAGCGCCAGGCTGCGCAGCGCCGGGCAACGCCGAGCGACGACGTGATCAGCGACATCCTCGCTCCGACCATCGACGGCGAGCAGTTGAGCGAGCGGGAGTTCAAGAACTTCTTCGTGCTGCTCGTCAGCGCCGGCAACGACACCACCCGCTACACGATGGCGGCTGGCATGAAGGCGTTGATCGAACACCCCGAGCAGATGGCCGAGCTACGCGATTCGATCGGAACGGACACGGCGGTCATGGACCGCGCCGTGGAGGAGATCCTGCGGTGGGCCACGGTCACCATGCATTTCCGTCGCACCGCGACCCGCGACGTCGAGCTGCGCGGCAAGCAGATCAAGCGCGGCGACAAGGTGGTGATCTGGTTTGTTTCGGCCAACTACGACGGCACCCAGTTTCCCGAGCCGTATCACTTCGACATCCACCGCAGCCCGAACGATCACGTCGCGTTCGGGCGGATGAGCCCGCACCTGTGCCTTGGCGCTCAGCTGGCGCGGATGGAGCTCAAGGTGGTGTTCGAAGAGCTGCTTCCCAAGCTGAGCGACGCGCAGCTCGCAGGACCGATCGACAGATTGCGATCCAACTTCATCAGCGGCATGAAGCGCCTGCCGATCACGGTCGCG
>JAYURF010000473.1:0-3548 GCA_043756365.1 Acidimicrobiales bacterium | reverse complement strand
CGCACTGTGTGGGTCGTTGCCGCGTTGATCTCGACGGGGTGCCAGCCCGCCGGCGGGTCGCTGGATTCAGTCATCGACGACGACCGAGTTGCCGTTGTCCATCGCCGATCGATACATCGCGTCGACGATGCGGTGCGCGGCGAGCGCGGTCGCGAAATCGGGTGACGCCGCTTGCCCGTCGATCACGCTGCGGACGAACGCCTCGTCGGGGTTCGACGTGCCGCCGAGCGAACCCATCGCTGCGGCAACGATCTCCGCCTCGCCGAGCGGGCCGCCGAGCGAACCGCCCGTGCCGTCGGTGTCGGTCCAGTGCACTGGCCCGGTCCAATCGTCGCCTTCGATGACGATGTGGCGGCGTTCACAGAACACTTCCACGCGGCGCAGGCTCGGCCGGGCCAGGTTGTCGTGCCAGATGCTGGTGAGCGTTCCCAAGGCCCCATTGGCGAACGTGACGGCTGCGGTCGCGACGTCTTCGATGCCGTCGTGCCCGTGGAAGTTGGTGGTGTTCGCGCTGACGCGGCTGATGTCGCCAACGAGGAACCGCAACATGTCGACGTCGTGGATGCTGTGCTCCAACAGCGTTCCCGCGCCGACGAGGGTGCGATCGGCCCGCCATGTGGAGGCGTAGTGGCCTTGGACCGGGATGAACTGGTCGTCGCGGAACACCACTGCCATCACCCGTCCCGCCGCCGGATCGTCGATGAGTTGCTTGGCCCAGTTGTACGCAGCCGAGCGGCGCAGGACCAGGCCGACCTGGTTGACCACCCCGGCCCGCTCGA
This sequence comes from Acidimicrobiales bacterium, assembly GCA_043756365.1. GTDB lineage: Bacteria > Actinomycetota > Acidimicrobiia > Acidimicrobiales > Ilumatobacteraceae > VFMC01. Next base: position 2,769 of record JAYURF010000473.1, on the reverse strand, counting down.
CCGATGCCGTCATCTCCGTGGCGAGTTCCAGGCTGACCGCGAGGGGTTTCTCGCAGAAGATCCCCAGCCCGCGCTCAAGCGCCTTGGCTACCTGGCGGGGGTGGGCGTTGGTCCACGTGCAGATGTACACGGCATCGCATGTATCGAGCACCTCGTCCTCGCTGGCGCACACGGTGTGCCCCGATGCGGCGGCGAACGCCTCGGCCCGCGCCCCGTCAAGGTCGTACACGCCGGCCCGGATCACGTCGGCACCGGCTGCATCGACACCGGCTGCTTGGACGCCGGCCGTTTCGACACCGCTGCGGCGCAGGCTCTTGGAGTGGTACGCAGCAATCAGCCCCGCACCGAGAAATCCGATGCGCAACGGTGTTCGCTGGTCGTTGTCCATCGGCGAGAGACTACGGCGCGGGACTGTTGAGCGACGTGAGCATGACGACGCGGTCGGCCACCGCGGCGGCTTCGGTCGCATCGTGGGTGACGAGGAGTGCCGTGGTTGCCGTGTCCCGCAAGATCGCCGCGAGGTCGGTGGCCAAGCGGTCGTGGAGTTCGTCATCGAGACCGGTAAGCGGTTCGTCGAGCAGCAGAATCGCCGGCGCGGGGGCCAGCGAGCGGGCCAGCGCGACCCGCTTCGCCTCGCCGCCGCTGAGCGACGCGACGGCTCTGCGCTCGAACCCGGTCAGGCCCACCAAGTGGAGGAGCTCGCCCACCCGGGCCCGACGTTCAGGTGCCCGGCGTGCAGAGGTCCGGCGTGACTGCATCCGCAGGCCGAAGTCGATGTTGGTGGCGACGTCGAGGTGGGGGAAGAGTTGGTTGTCTTGGAACACCAGTCCGACGCCGCGCCGATGCGCCGCCAGCGCGGTGATGTCGACGCCGTTGATGTGCACCGATCCGTTGCTCGGCGTGATCAGCCCGGCGATGACCCGCAGCAGTGTGCTCTTGCCGGACCCCGATGGGCCGAGCAGGGCAACGATCTCCCCGTCGGGGATGTGCAGCGACACACCGTCGACAACGGCGTTCGGGCCGAAGCGCACCACGATGTCGCGCACCTCGAGGCTCACGTCGGCACCGCCGAATCGAACAGGTCGATCGAGACCACGATGACCAGCGTCATCAGCATCAGCATCACCGCGAGGGCGGCGGCCTGGGCGTGCGGCACATCGCCCGCGCGGCCGAGCAAACCGGCGATGGCGAGCGGCATCGTGTTCGTCCCGGCGCGGCTGAGGAAGGTGGTCGCGCCGAACTCGCCCAGCGACACCGCCGCGGCCAAACCGGCTGCCGCCACCAGTGGGCGGCCGAGCCGGCGAACGTCGATCTCCCACCATGACCGCACCGGCGAGGCACCGAGGGTGGCCGCCGCTTCCAGCCATCCGGTGGGGCGGCTGCGGAGCACCGGTAGCAGGCCGCGCACGACGAACGGGGTGGCCACGAGCGCGTGCCCGACGGGGATCAACCACGAGCTCGCCCGCCAGTCGAACGGGGCGCGGTCGAACGTGATGATCATCCCGAACCCGATCGTCACCGCGGATGTGCCGAGTGGCAACATCACCCCGACGTCGAGGAGTCGCCCGCCTGATCTCGACGCGGCTATCGCCAACGCCGCGGTCGTCCCGATCACCACACTGATCGCAACTGCGGCGATCGCGAACCCGACCGAGGCGCGGATCGACGCGAGTGGATCGACCGGGAGTGACAAGCCCGGGCGAATGCTGCGGTTGCCGAGCGTTGTCCACGCGGCGAGCGTCCAGCGGCCACCGATGCGCACCGACCCGAGGGCGAGCGCGGCGAGCGGCACGACCACGAACGCAGCGGTCGCGCCGACCGCAACCAACAGCATCGCCCGCTGCCGGCGGGTGCCGGCGACGCTGCGCTGGCGGCGGCGAAGTGGGAGCGCAACGGTCGAGCGGTGCGCCCGTCCGGCTGCGGCGACGACGATGACGAGCAGGAGCAGTTGCATGAGCGACAGCACCGCTGCGCCGCCGATGTCTCCGAGGAGTGTGGCCCGGCGGGCGATCTCCACCTCGATCGTCGGGTGTGCAGGCCCGCCGAGGATCTGCACGACACCGAACGACGTGAACGTGAACAGGAACGTGATCGTTGTCGCCGCGGCAATCGCCGGGCGCAGCAACGGCAGGGTGACCATCCGGGTTGCCTGCCACGGCGTGGCCCCAAGGGTGCGTGCCGCGCCGACGAGGTCGTCGGGCAGTTGCGCCCACACCGTGCCGACCAGGCGGACGACCACCGCGACGTTGAAGAACACATGGGCGCAGATCACCGCCGCTGGGGTGGCATCGAGGCGGTCGGGGAGCAGCGAAGCGAAAGCTGCGCCGACGACCACGGTCGGAAGCAGGAACGGCACCGCCACAGCGGCGGCGAGCAGCCGGCGTCCGGGGAACGACCATCTCGAGAGCAGGTAGCTCGGCCCCAACCCGATTGCGATCGTGGCGGCGGTGCTGAGCACGGCCTGCCACGCGGTGAACCACACGATGCTGGCGGTACCGGGTCGGGTCAAAATGCGCGATGCGTCGTCCCAATCGGTGGCCTCGATCACCAACGTGACGATGGGCCACACGAAGAACACCATGATCAACATCGCCGGCGCGACCGAAAGCGCCCACCGGAGCCAACGCGGGAGCCCGGCGAGGGCTGCGATCAGCGGATCACGACGGCGGTCCACTCGTCGACCCACGTTTCACGATCGGCGGCGATGGCGCCGGGAGCAATGGTCAAGGGGTCGGCGACGACCTCGCTGTGGTCGATGAACACCTGCGG
>JAYURF010000472.1:0-10094 GCA_043756365.1 Acidimicrobiales bacterium | reverse complement strand
GTCCAATTTCGTCGCTGGACCGTCGGCTCGGCGACCATGGGGCCCGTCTCGCACGGGCCCGTCTCGCTGGGGGGTGTCATGGGAGGGGGCGGTCTTGTTTGTCGCGGCGTTGGGCCTTGGCGGCTTTCTTCCATTCCCGGACGCGTGACAACGACACGGGGTCGTAGATGTCGGCGATGGTGCGCGGCGAATCGTCGGCGAACACCCCGGCCACCTCGCGCCACCCGACCGGGGCAACCCCGAACCGTTTGGCCAGCAGGGCGACGAAGATGCGGGCCTTTTCGTCGCCGAAGCCTGGCAAGGTTCGCAGCCGGCGGAGCAGGTCGTCGCCGCTGTCGACGTCTCGCCACACGTTCTCTCCGATGCCGCCGAAGTCGGCCACGAGCAATCCGCACAGCGCATGGACCCGTCGGCCCAGGGCCGCAGGGAACCGGTGGATGGCCGGCTTCACGCAACACACCCCGACGAAGGCCGTCTCGTTCATCGCCGCGATTCGCGCCGGGTCGAGGTGCCCGAGCCGCGAACGCAGCGTGGCCGGCCCTGCGAAGGCCCACTCCATCGGCACCTGCTGGTCGAGGAGCATGCCGATCAGCAGGGCGGTCCCGTCGCTGTTCAAGAGCTGATCGGCGTCGGGTTTGCCCGTGATGAACAGGGTTCCGGACATGGCATCACGCTAGCCGCCGACACACGTACGCTTGGGGGGTGATCGCCGTGGTGGTGCTGACGTACTCCGCCCCGCCGGGGATGCTCGAGGACTGCGTCGACTCCGTCATGACCGCGGGCGGCAGCCGCGTGTACGTGGTGGACAACGGTTCGAGCGCGGCGGCTCGGCTCGATGCCCGATCGGATTTCGTCGGCTGCGAGCTGATTGTCACCGGGTCGAACCGGGGGTTCGCCGGTGGGATGAACGTGGGGATCGAGCGGGCGTTGGCCGACGGCGCCGCCATCGTCGTGCTCCTCAACGACGATGTCGTGGTCGAACCTGACTGGCTCGCCGGATTGCTCGCGGCATTCGACGACGTCGGGTCACCGAGCATCGACGACGCTCACGCCGCTGGGCGTGGCGGGGGGCGTGAAAAGATTGGCGCGGTGCAACCGATGCTGCTCGCCGTAGGTTCTGAACCGCCGCTTGTCAACAGCCTCGGGGTCCAGCTCGGTCCCGATGGTGCCGGCCGCGACATCGGCATCGGCGAGGCGCCGCCGACCGACCTCGGCGTCCGGTCGATCGGGTTGTTCACCGGCGGCGCGGTGGCGCTGAGCGCTGCGTTCCTGCGCGATGTTGGCATGTTCGACGAGCGCTACTTCCTCTACTACGAAGACGTCGACCTCGGCCTGCGCGGCGCGTCGCTGGGGTGGACCTACCGCTGCGCGCCGGCCAGCAGGGTGTGGCACCGCGGCAGCGTCAGTACGTCGCGCCGGCCCACCCGAACGGCGTACCTACGCGAGCGGAATCGCTTGTGGATCCTGGTCCGGCACCGTGGGATGGGTGACATCGGCCGCGGCTACTGGCTCTCGGTCCGGCGGCTGCGCCATCGTCCGCGAATCGTTCATCTACGCGCACTCGGTGCCGGGTTGGGTTCGATTCCGCGCCTGTCGATCTTGAGGATTCGCTCGTCGAGCTTCTTGCGATAATCAAGAGTTCGTCTGATCGTCACCACCGCGTGACGGGCGACACATGAGGCGCTTCAGCCCCCACCACCATCGTCCCGATACCTCCACGACGGCAAGTGTGGACGGAGCGGGATGTCATGGCGAGATCGCGAAGAGGGTTGCTCGGAGCGCTGAGCGCCGTGCTGGCGCTGAGCATGGCGGCACCAGTGTCGGCTGCAGGTTCGCCGCCATACATCCCCGCAGACGCACCGTGGTTGACCACCGTCAACTACTACCGCGCGGTCGCCGGACTCAACCCCGTCGCCGAGGATGCGGCCATGTCGACGGGTGCGTATCAGCACTCGTGCTACATGCTGCAGAACGGCATCTCCCATGACGAAGTGCCGGGCAACCCCGGCTACACCCCCGAAGGCGACCTTGCCGGCAACAACGGCAACGTTGCCGTATCGAGCGCGTTCGGCACGACAGCACGTAGCCACATCGAGTTGTGGATGACCGGCCCATTCCACGCGATTGGTGTCCTGCGCCCAAACCTCAACAGGGTTGGTTTCGGTAAATGCGATAACCAGAGCACTCCCAAGTGGCATTCGGGCGGCACCCTCGACGTGTTGCGCGGGCTGGGCCCGAAGACCCCCCAATCCAATCCAATCCTGTTTCCGGGCAACGGTTCCACCACCAACCTCAACCGCTTCATCGTGGAAACCCCAGATCCGCTTTCGTTCTGTAGCGGCACCGATTGGCAGGACGGGGTCGCTGGCCTACCGATCATTGCGATGATGCCAGAGGCCGTCACCGGCGGTGTCAGCGCCAGCATCAGTGGCCCGACGGGTCCGTTGGCGACCTGTGCGATCTCTGGGCTCAACACCAGCGGTGTCGCCAAGTCGATCCTGCAGGGTGACAACGCGGTGGTGGCGATTCCGGCGGCGCCGCTCGACCCGGGCACGTACTCGGTCAGCGTGTCCACTCAGGCACGTACGGTCAACTGGAGCTTCACCGTCGATCCGGCTGCGGCCAACGGTACGGCTGCGCCGGCCGCACCACCAGCGCCACCGCCACCGGCTCCGACGGCGACACCGAGTGGGCCGGCCGTTCGGTTCCAGCCGTTGCAGCCGGCACGCCTAGTCGACACGCGCGAGAACCTCGGGGCTACCCCGTTGGTGAGCGGTGTGTTGAAAAGAGTTCAGGTGACCGGCCGTCACGGTGTCCCCGCAGGGGCCAACGCAGTCAGTGCCAACTTCACCATCGTCAACCCGAAGGCGACCGGTTTCCTGACCGTGTGGAACTGCGCCGCCGATCGCCCGACGGTATCGACGGTCAACTTTGCCGCCAACGAGGTCGCCCCGAACGCGGCATCGGTCCCGCTCGACACGACCGGCGGCGTGTGCGTGTTCTCCAGCGCTGACGCCGATCTGCTGATCGACGTCAACGGCTTCTATGCCGCATCGGGCTCCGCCCGGTTCACCCCTGTCGTGCCGGTGCGGCTGATGGACACCCGTGAGGGGCTCGGCACACCGGGGCGGCTCGTCGCCGGCCAGACCGTCGAACTGCAGATCGGCGGCACCGGACAGATCCCTGCCGGCATCGCCGCAATCACGTTGAACGTGACCAGCACGAGCGCCGCCGCCACCGGCTACGTCACCGTGTACGCCTGCGGCGGTGCAGTGCCAGCGGTGTCCAACCTCAATCCTCGCCCTGGGAAGTCGCGACCGAACCTGGTCATTGCGCCAGTGTCGAGTGCGGGCACGGTGTGCATCTTTACGCTCACGGAAACCGATCTGATCGTCGATGTGACGGGTTACCTCAGCGCCAACTCGACGAGGATGTTCACCCCGAGCGTGCCGTTCCGGTTGGTCGACACGCGAGAGACGGCGCGGCCAGAGATGCACCTCGGCACCAACGGCACCGCCGTGGTCGCAGGTCAGACACTCGTCGTGCAGGTGGCCGGAACGCGGGGCGTGCCGGCGACGGCCACTGCGGTGTCGCTGAACCTCACCGTGGTCGGCGCGACGCTGCCCGGCTTCATCACGGCGTGGCCGTGCGGCGAGCGCCCCGCTACGTCGACAGCCAACTACGACATCAGCGAAGCAATCTCCAACGGAGCGCAGCTGCCCCTATCGGCCACCGGTGCTCTGTGTGTGTTCGCCCAGCGCGATGCCCACGTGATCATCGACGTCAACGGCTGGTGGAGCTGACCCGCGCCGGATTTCAGACGGCGTAGGGGTCGATGGCGTCGGGGTCGATGCCGTATTCGCTGATTGCTTTGTGGACGAGGTCGGCGTCGATCTCGCCACGGGCGGCGAGGGTGGACAGTACGGCAACCACGACGTGGCCTTCGTCGATCTCGAAGAACCGCCTGAGCGCCTCGCGGGTATCGGAGCGGCCCATCCCGTCGGTGCCGAGCGGGGTGAAGTTGCGGCCCGGCAACCAGCGGGCGATCTGCTCGGGAACGATCTTCATGAAGTCGGTCACGGCGACGATCGGCCCTGGCGAACCGGCGAGGATGTCGGTTACGGCCGCTGTGCGGGCGGGTTGCGACGGGTGCAGCCGGTTGTGTCGCTCGGTCGCCAGCGCCTCTTCGCGCAGGGCCTTGTACGACGTCGCCGACCACAGTTCGACCCCAACGTCGAAACGGTCGCGCAGCGCATCGGCAGCGGCCTGCGCGGCGCAGTACGCCGACCCGCTGAACAGCAGCGTCGCCTGGCGCGACGCTTCCGGTGCCTCGGCGAAGCGGTACAGTCCGCGCATGATCTCCGCGGTGAGCGCATCGTTGTCGGGCCGTGGGGGCATCACGTAGTTCTCGTTGTACAGCGTGAGGTAGTAGAAGACGTCGGGGTTCTGGCCGGTGGCGCCATACATCCGCTCGAGGCCGGCACCGACGATGGCCGCCACCTCGTAGGCGAACGCCGGGTCGTAGGCCTGCACCGGGGGGACAGTGGAAGCGAGCACCAGCGAATGGCCGTCTTGGTGTTGCAACCCCTCGCCCATCAGCGTGGTTCGCCCGGCGGTGGCGCCGAGCATGAACCCGCGAGTACGAGCATCGGCGGCCTGCCAGATCAGGTCGCCAACACGCTGGAATCCGAACATCGAATAGAACGTGTAGAACGGCACGGTCGCAAAACCGCGGTGGCTGTAGCTGGTGCCCGCGGCGATGAAGCTGGCCATCGATCCGGCTTCGGTGATGCCCTCTTCGAGGATCTGGCCATCGCTTGCTTCGGTGTACGACAGCAGCAGGTTGTGGTCGACCGGCTGGTACTTCTGGCCCTGCGATGCGTAGATCTTCAGCTCACGAAACAGCGAGTCCATCCCGAATGTACGGGCCTCGTCGGGGATGATCGGCACCACGTGGCGGCCGAAGTTCTCGTCACGGGCGAGGTTGCGCAGCAGCCGGGTGAAGCCCATCGTGGTGCTGACCGCGTTGTTGCCGGAACCCTTTTCCAGTTCGGCGAACGCGCCCGGTGCCGGCAGTGGCAGCGGCTTGCGCGGGCTCGTGCGGCGCTTGGGGATCGAGCCGCCGAGAGCGCGGCGGCGTTCCATCATGTACTGGTATTCGATGGAGTCCTCGGCGGGGCGGAAGTACGGGGGCAGGTCGCCGTCGAACGCGTCGTCGGGGATCTCGTCGTGCATGTACAGCCGGTCGCGCAGCACGAGCAGCTGGTCCTTGGTCATCTTCTTGATCTGATGGGTGGCGTTGCGACCCTCGATGTCCGGTCCGAGCGTCCACCCCTTGACCGTCTTGCACAAGATCACGGTCGGCGCGCCGGTGCCGAGGTTCTCGATGGCTGCCTTGTACGCGGCGTAGAGCTTGCGGTAGTCGTGGCCGCCGCGGGGCAAGCTGAGCAGATCGTCGTCGCTGAGGTGTTGCACCATCTGCCGCAACCGTGGGTCGGGGCCGAAGAAGTTGTCGCGGATGTAGGCGCCGTTTTCGATGCTGTAGCGCTGGAACTGCCCATCGACGGTGGTGTTGAGCTGATTGAGCAGCACCCCGTCTTTGTCCTTGGCGAGCAACTCGTCCCACTTCGAGCCGTGGATCACCTTGATCACGTTCCACCCCGCGCCGCGGAACGACGCCTCGAGCTCCTGGATCACCTTGCCGTTGCCGCGCACTGGGCCGTCGAGGCGTTGCAGGTTGCAGTTGACCACGAAGATCAGGTTGTCGAGCTTCTCGCGGCTGGCGAGCGAGAGCGCGCCGAGTGATTCGGGCTCGTCGCATTCGCCGTCGCCGAGGAACGCCCACACCCGGCTCTGGCTGGTGTCGTCGAGCTGGCGGTTGAGGAGATAGCGGTTGAAGCGGGCGTGGTACAACGCGGTGAGCGGGCCGAGGCCCATCGAAACCGTGGGGAACTCCCAGAACTCGGGCATCAGCCGAGGGTGCGGGTAGCTCGACAGGCCGCGCCCGTCGCGCCCGATCTCGCGGCGGAAGTGGTCGAGGTCCTCCCCGGTCAGGCGGCCCTCCATGAACGCGCGGGCGTACGCACCGGGGGCGGCGTGGCCCTGCATGTACACGTGGTCGCCGGCGTTGCCGTCGTCTTTGCCGCGGAAGAAGTGGTTGAAGCCGATCTCGTACAGCGATGCCGAGCTGGCGAACGTGCTGAGGTGGCCGCCGATGCCGTCGGCTTTTTTGTTGGCCCGCACCACCATCGCCGCGGCGTTCCAACGCACGAACGCACGGATTCGACGCTCGATGTACTCGTCGCCGGGGAACCACGGTTCGGCCTCGCGGGGAATGGTGTTGATGTAGGGGGTGCTGACCGTGGCCGGGAAGCTCACCTGGCTCTCGCGGGCCCGCTCGAGCAGCTTCGACAGCAGGAAACGGGCACGTGGCTTGCCGTGGGTGTCGATCACGGCGTCGAGGCTGTCGAGCCACTCGGAGGTTTCGCCGGGATCGCTGTCGGGGAGCTGGTTGACGTATCCGTCGAAGATCATGAGTGCCATTCTCGCACGCTTACCCGCCGGTAACCGTTGGGCTCTCTACAGTGTTGGAGATGTCCGTTATCGCCCCGCTTGTCATCTACACCGACGGTGCCTGCTCGGGGAACCCCGGGCCGGGGGGTTGGGCGTGGGCGGTCGCCCCCGATGGCGACGTTTCCAACGCGGGTGGCGAGGCACACAGCACCAACCAGCGGATGGAGATGATGGCGGTGCTCGAGGCGTTGCGTTCCAACTCGGGGTTGATCACGATCGTCAGCGATTCCACGTACGTGGTCAACTGCTTCCGTGATCGGTGGTGGGTGCGCTGGCAGTCCAACGGGTGGCGCAACTCCAAGCGCGAGCCGGTCGCGAACACCGATCTGTGGAAGCCGCTGATCGAGCGGGTCCAAGCGCAGCAGCCGGTTTTTCGATGGGTGAAGGGCCACTCCGGTGACCGGATGAACGACCTCGTCGACCGTCTAGCCGTCGCCGCAGCCGTCGCCGCCGCAGCCGGCCCGTTCGATGTGCCCGCCGCCGATGCCAGTGCTGCCGGTGCTGCCGGGGCGTCGCGGCAGGAGTCGCTGTTCGACTGATGGGCGTGAGTGCGGGCGCGGTCCCGATCCCGGGAGATGCGCAGACCGTGGCCGAGCTTGTCGAGCGACGCGCCACGTCCGATCCGCACCGCGAGGCGCTGGTCGACAGCCGTCGGCGGCTCAGCTTCGATGAGCTCGAAACCGAGACCAGGCGGTGGGCCAACGCGCTGACAGCGCTCGGTCTGGTGCCCGGCGACCGGATCGCGGCCTCGATGGCCAACTCGGTGGACCTGGTACTCAGCTTCCTTGCCGCGATGCGCGCCGGGTTGGTGTGGGTCGGAATCAACCGGGCGCTGACACCGGTCGAGCGCGACGGCCTCCTGGTGGATAGCGGGGCGTCGGTGCTGCTCGTGGCTGGATCGGTCGATTCGGGACCCTCCACCATCGTCGATGTGACCGTCGATGTGTGTGCGGATGGCTGGTTGCACGCACCGGACACGGCAGCCGCGCTCCCCACCATCGATCCCTTCGCTCCCGCAGCGATCGCGTACACCAGCGGCACCACGGGCCGGCCGAAGGGTGTGGTGCACAGCCAGCGCAACATGGTCCTGCCCGGTGTGGTCGCCAGGTCGCGCGGCGACGGTGACGGCCGGATCGGGATGTACCTGCCGCTCACGTCGTTGAACATGCAGGTGCTCGGACCCGTGTACGCGCTCGTGAACGCGCAGTGCTGCGTGTGCATCGAACGCAGCGATGCCGGGTCGGTCATCGCGGCTGTTGCGGCCGAAAAGATCGAACGGCTCAGCGCCGCCGCGGCGACCGTGTTCGACTTCGTCGAAGGCGAGACGCCAGTGACGGACCTGGCGTCGTTGCAGGCCGTGACCGTCGGCGGATCTGCCACGCCCGACTGGCTGGTCGACGCGTACGTCGACCAGTTCGGACGCCGATTCCTGTCGGGCTATGGCCTCACCGAGGCGCCGGGCAGCGTCACCAGGGAGCTAGCCGATCAGCCACACCGGGCCGGTAGCTCGGGTCCAGCGCTGCCGCAGTTCGAACTCGTTGTCGTCGACGAAGATGGCCGGCCGGTCACCGCTGGCGAGATCGGCGAAATCTGCTTCCGCGCCGCCACCACCGGCCGGTTCGCCCACGTCTACACGCCGATGCTCGGCTACTGGAACCGGCTCGGCGGGGCCGGGCACGACGATCTCCACGACGTACGCGCCGTTGCTCGCGAGTGGGCTCTGGCGGACGATTGGGTGCGCACCGGCGACTTTGGCCGGATCGATCGTGATGGCGAGCTCTACGTCGAGGATCGCCGCACGGACCTGATCGTGCGCGGTGGGACGAACATCTACCCAGCCGAGGTGGAGCGGGTACTGCTCGCCGACGAGCGGATTGCCCAGTGTGCCGTGGTTGCACGACCGGACTCTCGGCTCGGGCAGGTGCCCGTGGCGTTCGTGCAGCCGCGGCCCGGTACGACGGTGTCGGCTGCCGAGGTGCTCCATCGCTGCCGGTCATCGCTGGCCACGTTCAAGGTGCCGGTTGAGGTGGTCGTGGTCGACGATCTCCCGCGCAATGCCATGGGCAAGATCCTCCGCCACACCCTCCGCGCCGCCCTGTCACCCAGCCCGGCTGAGCTGCCCGACCGGCTTTGAACCAGGGCTATCCGAGTGTCGAGCGCCCACCCGTGAGCGCGCTCGACACTCGGATCCCCTCGCCGCACTCGGATGACACGCGGAGACTCGGATGAAACCCGGGACTGGGGACGGTTCAGGCGGGTCCAACTTGGTCCACCGGCGTGGCGCTTGCCTAGGGTCGGGGCTCATGGACATCAATGGAGCAAGCGCAATCGTGACCGGTGGAGCGTCGGGGATCGGGGCCGCCACGGCCCGCCTCCTCGCCGCCAGGGGTGCGAAGGTAGTGGTCGCCGACCTGCAGGAAGACAAGGGCGACGAGCTCGCTCGCGAGATCGGCGGTGCGTTCTGCAAGGTCGACGTCACCAACACCGATGACATCATCAATGCCGTCGAGATGGCCAAGAGCATGGGGCCATTGCGGGTTCTGGTGAACTCGGCCGGCGTCGGCTGGGCACAGCGCACCGTCGGCAAGGGCGGCGCCTACGACGCGGCGGCCAACCTCGACGCGTTCAAGAAGGTGATCGCGATCAACCTGGTCGGCAGCTTCGATTGCATCCGCATCGCCGCGACTGCGATGAGCACGACCGAGCCGATGGAGTTCGGTGAGCGTGGGGCGATCGTCAACATCGCCTCGGTCGCCGCGTTCGATGGCCAGATCGGGCAGGCCGCGTACTCGGCATCGAAGGGAGGCGTGGTTGGGATGACCCTGCCCGTGGCCCGCGACCTTGCCGCGGTTGGCGTGCGCGTCAACACCATCGCCCCCGGTCTGATCGACACACCGATCTACGGCCATGGTGAGGGCAGCGAGGCGTTCAAGCAGAACCTGCAAAAGGGTGTGCTGTTCCCGCAACGCCTTGGGATGCAGAGCGAGTTGGCCTCGATGGTGGTCGAGTGCATCACCAACAGCTACATGAACGCCGAGACGATCCGGGTCGACGGAGGCATTCGCATGCCGCCCAAGTGAGCCGTGCTACGTGGTGTAGTCGGCGTTGATCCTGACGTAGCCGTCGGTCAGGTCGCAGCCCCACACCGTCGACACCTGGTCTCCGGCACCGAGACTGACGTGGATGCGCACCTGGTCGCCGCGCATGTACTCGGCCAGTGCGGCGAGGCCGTCGTCTCCCACAAGTGTGGGGTACACCTCGAGCGCTGCGAAGCGGATGACCACGCGCGCCTGATCGACCTCGTCGGCGGTGGTGCACTTGCCGATGGCCATTGCCACCCGACCCCAGTTCGGGTCGGCGCCGTGCACTGCTGTTTTGACCAACGGCGAGTTGACGATCGCCTTTGCGACAGTGCGGGCTTGGGTTGCCGACGCGGCACCATCGACGCACACCTCGATCAGGGTCTGTGCGCCCTCGCCGTCGCGGGCGATCTGCTTGGTCAGCGACAGTGCAACATCGTG
>JAYURF010000471.1:0-10109 GCA_043756365.1 Acidimicrobiales bacterium | reverse complement strand
CGCTGGTGAGACTCAGCGAAAGTGTGGGATCGTCGGCTGCCCACACTCCGTACCAACATCCCGGTTGGGCAGCTCGACCAGCCTCGGACAGGATCTGGACTGCGTCGAGGTGGGCCTCGCCAACGCGCGCCAAACTGAGGTCGCGCCGTCCCAGATCGAGCAGGCACCGCAGCCGTTCACGGGTTTGGCCCTGCCCGAGGGCGGGAGGTTGCGTTGCCGTCGCGCTGATGAACGAGCGCATGTACGTGGCCAGCTTGGTGGGTGTCATCGCCGCTGCCACCGACCCGCGAGGTAGCTGGGGCGCGACACGTGTTCGATGGGCTCCAACAACCCGACCGAATCAATCACCTCGTGCACCTGCGCGCCGTTGAGGATGTGATCTGCGCTCGAACCGGTCCAGTGCGTTCCGGCCACGACACCACCCGGTTCCATCTGGTCGACGATCGCTTCGAGTACCGAGCCAAGCGCTGCCTGGCTGAAGTAGTACCCGATCTCGCTGAACACCACGAGGTCGAATTGCCCGGCGGGGAGATCGTCGGGGAGTGCGCCCACGCGTACCTCGACATGGGGGAACCCAATGCAGCGCTGACGGGCACGCTCCACCGCCACCTCGGAGATGTCGATCGCCACGAGCTCCGCACACCGGGGCGCAAGCAACGCGGTGAGCTCACCGATCGAGCATCCAGGCTCGAACGCCCGGCCGAATCGCCGGTCGGCCACCATCGAAAGCAGGTGGACATACCGTTGTTGTTCGTACTCGCTGTCGGCGAAGTTCCACGGGTCGTCGTCGCGACGGTAGATCGCGTCGAAGAACTCACCGCTGGTCGTGTCCACCGGCAGCGGGGCAATCCCTCGGTTATCGGCATCACGGTTCATGCCCGCCCGCTGACGAACAGTTCGTGGGTGCGTCGCGCCGGGGTGACGAGTTCCTCGTTGAGGATGCTGGTGCCGATGTAGCCCGGGAACTGCGAGATGTGCGCGGCGATCCCGGCAGAGCGGCGAGCACGCAGATCCGCATCGAGCTCGAGGCGCAGCAGCCGAGTCGGCTGCTGCGGCGGTGCAGAATGGTGGTACGCCCAGAACAGGCCGCCGAGCAGTGTGACTGCAACCCGCATGGAGATGGCCTCGGCTGCAGCAGCGCACGCCTGATGGTCCGGGTGATGATCGCCGCACCATGGGGCGATCACCAGATCGCCGGGGTGAACGACCTCGGCGATGGCTCCGGTCAGCTCGTCCACCAACTCGGCGAGCTGCCCATCGGGCATGCCCAGCCGAAGCGTGTCACGACGATCGACACCAAGGTTGGCGAGTGCGGCCGTCTGCTCGCCACGGCGGATCCGGCCGAGTCGATCGGGCGCGATGAGCCCGGCGTAGGCCGCTTCGCCGTCGGTCACCGCGACGACCGTGACTGGCAGACCACGACGACGTTGGAACGAGATCAGCCCACCCGTCGACAGGCTCTCGTCGTCGGGGTGCGGGACCACCACGACGGTACGCGCCACCGGGGGGATCCACACCTGCGCGCGCCGACTGGCTTGCTCCCACTCTGGTCGCAGTGGACGCGTCGCGGGCAGCACCGCCAACTCACGCCCGGGTCCGCAGGTTGTCGACATTCGCGATCCTTCCGATGATCGGCTCGCTCATACCCTGCTCCCGGCCTGGTCAAACCGCACGTTTCAAAACTGCTCGGACACGGAACTCTGATTGGCGTCGCCGCAGACGCGGCAAAGGGAAGGCCGCCTGCTTGGGCAACCTCCCCTTTGCTGATGGGGAACCAATCAGTTGTGGTCGACGCGATCAGTTCTTGAGCTTGTCCTTCACGCTGTCGATCGCATCGCCGACCTTGTCCTTCGCCGTGTCAGCGGCGTTCTTGGCCTTGCCGGCACCTTCGTCGACCTTGCCCTCACGCTTGAGGTCCTTGTCGTTGGTCAGGTCGCCTGCGGCCTGCTTCATCCGGCCCTTGGCTTGGTCCATGTTTCCGTTGCTCATCGCGTGATCTCCTTGTGTACGCACCGCTCGACGGGTGCAGTGAGGTGTGCTCACTGATATCCGTCAATCGCGGAGTTCAAACCACCTCCGGACGCCGCCGGGATCAGGTGACGAAGTCGAGCACTGGGTGCACCGCCGGCTGCTGTTGCGTGATGCAGTGGATGCCGCCGCCGCATTCGAACAGTGGACGGGCATCGATACCGACGATCTCCCGGTCCGGATACAGCGCTCCCAGCGTGCGTGCTGCGTCGGTGTCGCGCGGATCATCGAAGCTGCACATGATGACGGCACCGTTGCACACGTAGTGGTTGACGTAGGACCAGTCGACCGGCTCGCCGTCGAGGTGGGTGACCATCGGGGCGATGAGCTCAACCACCTCCAGTTGACGCCCTCGCGCATCGGTCGAGCCCCGCAGAATGGCGATGTTCTCCTGACACACTTCGAAATCGGGGTGGGTGGGATCGGGTTGGCTATGCGCCACCACCAGACCGGGGCGAGCGAACGCGGCGACGATGTCAATGTGCCCGCGCGTACCGAAGTTCTCGTAGTCGCGCGTCAGCCCGCGCGGCAACCACACAACCTGCTCGACACCGAGTTGCGCCTTCAACTCGGATTCGACCTGGTCGGCGTCCCAGCCCGGATTCCGTCCAGGATCGAGTTGCACGGTTGCCGTGATCATCACCGTGCCCTCGCCATCGACATGGATTGCGCCGCCCTCGTTCACCATCGTCGACACGAACAGTTCGGCGCCGGCCAGTCTCGCCGCGAACTCGCCCAGGTGGCGCTCGCTGACGAAGTTGGAGAACCCCGCGTCGCCCCACGCGTTGAACGTCCACTGCGTCGCCCCCAGCCGCCCGTCGGGGTGGACGAGGAACGTTGGCCCGCTGTCGCGGAACCAGGCGTCGTCGGTCGGCGTTTCGTGAATGGTCACCGTTGGCTCGATCATCTCGCGAGCGGTGGGCCCATCACCGATGTTGCAGATCAACGTCACGGGCTCGAACCGAGCGATCGCGTTGACCACATCGGCCCACGCCCGCCGGTAGTGCCCAAGCGATCCGTCCGGATCGGTGCCGAAGGTCTCGTTGGCCGGAGGAAACTCCATCCACGTGCGTTCGTGCGGCGCCCACTCGGCAGGCATCGAGAAACCGGACCGTTGCGGAGTTGTCATCGTGGTGCTTTCGTTACGGGTCGCAGGAACGAGCTCACAGGAAGTAGAGGCGGCTGAGCGACACTGAATCGGCGGGACCGCTGTACACCGGCTGACCGTCGAGCACGACCGCCCCGGTGCGCGGATCGACATCGACCACGCCGGTGCGGTCGTTGTGGATCATGTCGGCGATACCGATGCTGCGGGTGTTGCCCACTGCAACCCGGCGCCGCCTGGTGGTCATGTGATCGTTGCCGACCTGTGCTGCGGCGCCGCTGACAAACGCGACCGACAAATCTGCGGCGGTCGCCCCGCACGAACCGAACTGCGGGCCGAGCACCAGTGGCTCGCACGAGTCGGTGGAGGCGTTCGGGTCGCCGGTCACTCCAAACGCCGGGAACCCGGCTTTGAGAACGAGTTGCGGTTTGGCGCCGAAGTGATCCGGGCGCCACAACACGATGTCGGCCAGCTTGCCCACCTCGATCGATCCGACCTCGCCGGCAAGCCCATGAGCGATCGCTGGGTTGATGGTGAGCTTGGCGATGTATCGTCGGACGCGCGCGTTGTCGTGGTAGGTGGGCCCGTCGTCGAGGGCGCGTTTCATTTGCGAGGCGAGCTGGAACGTCCGTCGCACGGTTTCGCCGGCGCGGCCCATGCCCTGCGCGTCACTCGACGTGATCCCGATCACGCCGAGATCATGGAGCACCCCCTCGGCGCCCATCGTGCCACCGCGGATTCGGTCGGTGACCATCTCGTGATCGCTGTGGGAGTGGTGGTTCAGGCCGTGCGCGGCGAAGATCATCTCGTAGTGCTCGTCGAGCGCATCACGCCCGAACGGCAGCGTCGGGTTGGTCGACGAGCCGATCACGTTGGCCACGCCGGCCAGCTTCAACACGTTGGGCACGTGCCCGCCGCCGCAGCCCTCGATGTGAAACGCGTGGATCGTCCGCCCGTCGAGCACCCGCAACGTGTCGTCCACCGAGAGGCATTCGTTGAGCCCGTCGGTGTGCAGCGCAACCTGGACATCGTGTTCGTCGGCAACCCGCAACGCCGTATCGAGCGCCCGGGTGTGAGCGCCCATGTCCTCGTGCACCTTGAACCCGCACGCCCCACCCTCGACCAACGCCTCGATCAACGGCGCCTCGTGCGACGATGAGCCGCGGGCCAGGAAGCCGATGTTGACCGGCCACTGGTCGAATGCGTTGAACGCGTGGCGCAGCGCCCAGGGCGAGTTGACACCCACTCCCCACACGGGCCCGAACTCTTGGCCGATGATCGTGGTCACACCGGACGCGAGCGATGCTTCCATGATCCGTGGTGACAACAGGTGCACGTGAGTGTCGATCGCCCCGGCCGTTGCGATCAACCCTTCGCCGGAGATGATCGTGGTGCCGGTTCCCACCACCACCTCAACCGCGTCGAGGGTGTCGGGGTTGCCAGCCCGCCCGATGGCGCAGATGCGACCGTCGCGGATGCCGATCGACGCCTTGCCGATCGGGCGCAACGCGTCGATGATGACAACGTTCGAGATCACCAGATCGCACGTGTCACGCACCGCAGCAGCCTTCAGCAACAGGCCATCGCGGGCGGTCTTGCCGAACCCGGCGAGGAACTCGTCACCCCGCCGCTGCGAGTCGTGCTCGATCTCGATCACCAGTCCGGTGTCGCCGAGGCGCACCCGGTCACCGAGCGTCGGCCCATGGATCGAGGCGTACACACCCGGCGTGATGCTGTCCGGAAACTCGTGATCGTGGGCAACATCGCCGTCGAGGTGACGATGAGCGACGCCGTCGTGGACGTGCTCGTGCCCGCTCACGGTGTCGCTCCCAGGTACCCCTGTGCTGCGGCCCTGACCATCGCGGCATCGCGCACAGCGGGGTCATCGAGCGGCCCGTCGACCAGCCCGGCGAAGCCGATCGCCACGCGCGCCCCGCCGATCGGCACGAGTGGTGCGACCACCGTCACGCCGGGCTCGAACCGCAGCGACGATCCCGCCGGGATCGCCAGGCGCATGCCATAGGCGGCACCGCGGTCGAAATCGAGGCGGGCGTTGACTTCGAAGAAATGGAAGTGCGATGTGATGCTGACCGGAACGGCCGAGGTGTTGGTGACCTCCATGCGGATCATCCCGGCCGGAGCAACCGGCTCGTGGATCGCCGGCATGATCGCCCCCGGCCCGTCATCGCCGAGTCGAGGCGGATCGTCACCGAAGGGGTCGCGCACCACCACCATCCGGGTGCCGTCATCGAACACTGCCTCCACCCTCACCGACATGACGATCTCCACCACACCTGGCAGGACATCGGCTGCAGTGAGCACCGCAGCGCCTGCCGCAGCCGCCTCCATCAACCGCGCCCCGTCGCGTGCGGCCTCGCACACCGTGTCGGCGATCAGAGCGGTCGCCTCGGGCACGTTCAACCGCAGCCCCCGCGCCCGTCGGGCCCGGGCCAACTCGGCGGCAGAGAAGATCAGCAATCGGTCGCGCTCTGTTGGGGTGAGTCGCATCGCTGTGGTGCCCTGCTCCCGATCGTGTGTGCGCCGCGTCACCGATGACACGACGCGCTCACCGTAGCGTCAGGTCAGCGCCGCCCGCTTCCGCCTGAGCAGGGACGAGCCCGGTACATTCGCCCGATGAAGCATTGGCTACTCAAGAGCGAGCCCGACACGTTCGGCTATCCCGACCTGGTCACGAACCGGCGTGAGGGGTGGGATGGCATTCGCAACTATCAGGCCCGCAACTTCCTACGCGACATGCGCGTCGGCGACCAAGCGATCTTCTACCACTCCAATGCCACGCCGCCGGGGGTAGCCGGCATCTGCAAGATCGTGCGCGTCGCCGAACCCGATCCCACCCAGTTCGATCCCGCCTCCAAGTACTACGACCCCAAGAGCACCCCGGACAAGCCGATCTGGGACTGGGTGACCGTCGCGCCGGTGAAGTCGCTGCCGTTCCTCTCGCTCGATCAGCTCAAGGAGCTGCCCGAGCTCGCTGATTCACGGCTTTTGGCCAGGGGCAACCGGCTCTCGGTCATCCCTTTGAGCGACCTGGAGTTCGACGCGATCGTCGCTCGCGCCCGCCGCAAATAACCCAGCGCCTGCCACGAACAGCGGTGTGCGTGAACCGTCGATCTACGGTGCGGTGCCGAACACGGCCCGGATCATCGGCTCGAAGTGCTCCAAGGGTTCGCTGACGTAGTCGGCGTCGAACGCGACGGCGTCGTACTTGGCGCAGAACTCGGCCGCGTAGTCGAAGTACTCCGAGTCGCGCAATGCCTCACGGGAGTTGCGATCGGCACCGATGTGGTGCCAGAAGTAGTAGCCCTGGAACACTCCGTGGTGCTCGACCATCCAGTGGTTGGCGGCTGACACGAACGGCTTGACGATCGCCGCGCCGATCGCGGGATGGTTGTACGGCGACAGCGTGTCGCCGATGTCGTGCACGAGTGCGCACATCACGTACTCCACGTCGCGGCCGTCACGTTCGGCGCGGGTAGCGGTCTGCAGCGAGTGCTCCAGGCGATCGACCGGAAAACCGCCGTGGTCGTTGCGGAGGTGCGTGAGCTGCTCGACGATCCGGTCCGGCACGAGGCTCTGGGTCACCGCAAGCTGCGGCATGATCAGCGCCCAATCGGCGGCCGTCGACTCCTCGAACGTGCGAAACGATGCCCGCGGTACGGGACCGGTGTGCGGGCCGGACAGCGATTCCTGGTGGGTGAGGCTCATCGGTTTCCCTCCTGGGGGCGGCTCGTTGGCCGCATCGATCGACCATCCTCGTCTGGGCGGCCAACAGAAACAAGACTATGCGCACGTGAACCCGCCCTTCGTAGCGGGGGGCGGGTTTACGTGCGTGCCAGCACCATCGTCCAGGGCAAAGGGCTCTTCACCTGCTGGACCGCGAAACGGCCGGCGATGAAGCGGCGAAAACCCCATCGCGACCAGTGGTTCACGTGGCCCGGCGTGTTGCCGAATTGGCGTAGGTAGCGGCGACGGACCATGTTGCCGGCCCGCCACACTGGCTCGAAGGGCACCGAGGCGATCAACGCACCCGAGCACACGCGGGCCAGTTCCGCCAACGCCCGCTCGGGATTCGGGACATGCTCGAGCACCTCGATCGCGAGGACGAGATCGAACGCATCATCGGGGAACGGCAACGCAGTGGCGTCGCCGAACAGGCACGACAACCCACGCTCGGACCACTGGGAAACGAGTGCTGCGTCGGGGAGATCGACTCCCGTGATCGCGACGTTGGGGTAGCGCTCACGGAGGCGTTGCATCACCTCGCCTTCGCCGACACCGATCTCGAGGATCCGCTTCGGTGCGCCCACGCCAGACACAGCATCGAGCAACGAGTCGAGCGCGGCCATGAACCCACGCATCATCCGCTGTTCGACCGGGTTGGTCGAGGCGTACTTGTCGTAGGTGTTGCCGATCGGCACGTGACCGTCGACGGGCGCCTCGGTCATGCCGCAGGGACCTGCGTGGACGGTTTCGTGACGCGTACCATGAGGTCGGCCAACAGTCCCACCGAGATCGCCTGCAACGACGCGAGCAGGATCAGCAACGTGTTGGCCGCGAGGCGGAAATCCTTGTCGACCCAGTCGTACACGAGCTTGCCCGACCCGAGGAACAGCAGCGCCAGCCCGATCGGCATGAACACCTTCAACGGGTTGTACGACAACGACATCCGCACGACCTGCAGCAGGTACCGCTTGGTGTCGCGCCACCAGTGAAACTTCGACGTACCGGCGCGGGGGAAGTAGTCGATCGGTACGTACTTCACCTGATAGCCGTTTGACAGGAACGACATCGTCAGCGTGGTCACGCACGAAAATCCGGCGGGAAGGTGATGCACGTACTGCATTGCCACGTCACGGCGAAACGCACGCAGGCCAGAGTTGAGGTCGGGGATGTCTGTGTCGGTGAGGTAGCTGGCCAACCGGCGGATGAACCACTTCGCCGGCACACGAAAGAACCGCTTGGTGCCCTCCTCGCTGCGCCGGGCCCCAACCACGTGATCACAGCCGTCGACCTGGGCGACGATGTCGGGAATCAGGTCGTTGGGATAGGTCATGTCCACGTCGGTCCACACCACGATTCGTCCTCGCGCTGCAGTGGTGCCGGTGCGCCTGGCGGTGCCCGAGCCGCGGTTGGCGCTGTGGCGAATGAGGCGGATGCCCTCGATGCCGCGCAGGTCGATCTCGGAGCCGTCGTCGGAACCGTCGTCGACGACGATGATCTCGAACGTGTACGGCGAGGCAGTGAGCGCCGCGCTGACGCGGTCGATCTCGGTACGCAGGTGGCCCCGCTCGTTGTACACGGGCAGGATCACGGATACATCGAACTCGTCTGCCGTCAGCACGGCGCAACGATACCGGTCAGCCGGCCGTGACCTCGGGCGCTACGAGCTTCCATAGGATCCACCGTGAATCCGACCAAATGATCTCGAAACCCAGATCGAGACCCTCGGCGCGGGTGATCTGCGGCTGCCAGTAGTCCTCACCGATGCGTTGCGCGTAGTAATCGGCGCGCACCTGCATCTTGGTGAGGCTGCTGGTCTGGACCGAGCGGCGGTCGGTCATCAGCGTCATGGTCCGTGCCCGGAAGTAGGCGATCACTGCAGTCGGCGGGGTACGGGCGTTCACGGCCTCGAAGATCGGGATCACATCAGGGTTGGCCGGCCCGATCTGCACTCTCCCTGCCGCATTGAAATCGCGGGCTCTGCCGATGTCGTCGGGCAATGCCACGACGTGCACCACCACGAGCGCTGCCAGCGGAACCACGGCAACGGCGGCGAGACGGTTTCGCTGCGTGACGATCATGCGGATGGCTTCGCTGAACGCAACTGCGGCGAAGTACAACACCCACGGCGTGATCTGGAACCAGTAGCGGTCGACCATCCGGAAGTGGGTGCTGATCGCCAGCGCGCTCATGACCGCGACCACCACGATCGGGCCGTCGAGGGCCGGCCGGCGGCGTACGCCGATGACCGCGCCGATGAAGGCGATGACCACGATCGCCCCGCCAAGCGCGGGGTGCGTGCCGAGACCGAGCTGCTCGGTGAGCGTGCTTGCGTAGTCGCCGAAGCGGTCGTCGATGTACCGGCGGCTGTTGCCGTTGTCGGGCAACAGCATCGTCGGCAACAGCAGTTGGAACAGCAACATCGACAAGGCGAACGAGACGTACGGGGTAGCCACTGCGCGCAACCGGGCGCGCAGCTCGACCCCGAGGCCCGACACCGACCAGTCCGAAACCGACGAGCCCGGTGCCCTGGACCTTGCCAGCAGTTCGAAGAACTGGACCGCGGCGATCATGCCGATCAGGACGACACCCTCTCGTCGCATGTTGAACGCGACGGCGACCAGCACCCCGAAGATGACGAGCCGACGCGGCGAGGCATCAATGAGCGCGCTGTCGGCCGTGATCCGGTCGTACCACCAGATCACCACCGCGACTGCGGCGATGTGCGGGAACTCGGTGATCAGTTGATCCGTGTGGGCCAGATACAGCGGCGCGGAACCGATGACAGCGACGACACCGAGCGCCATCGCCCGCCCGGCTCGTCGGCGGATGATGCCGTGCAAGAGAACCAGCCAGGTGCAGAAGATCGCCACCTCGATCAGCTTCAAGCGGTCGAAATCGAGGCCCCACAGGTGGACGAACGGGGCCAGCACCAGCGGCCACCCCCACGGGTAGGCGAGCGGGCTGAATCCACGGTCGGAGTTGAGGACTGCGAAGCGGTTATCCGCCACCACGGCTGCTGAATCACCGTCGAAGATGCTGCGCGCCTGACGCAGGTACAGGGCGAAATCGTCGCCCTGGGTGTGGCCGCTGCGGTGCAACAAGATGGCCACCACCGCCGACACGGCAACCACGACCCCGAGCACCAGCGCCCGCATCCTCGGAGTCGTCGCCCATGCATGATGGGACGGCAGGCTGCAAGACATCGCACCGACGATAGGGCCTCGTTCCGCCT
>JAYURF010000470.1:0-10158 GCA_043756365.1 Acidimicrobiales bacterium | reverse complement strand
CCCAGGAAGACGTGGTGCAGGCATGAATCGACGATTCGCACGACAGCTCGCGGCAGCCGGTTTTGCTGTCGCGGTCATCCTCACCAGCGCCGTGGTGGCCGTCGGCGCCCAACGTGAACCCGCTGGAGGAATTGCCGTGAGCGACGCCGACGGCGAAGGGCTTGTCGTGGCCGGCGCCTCGATCGAGACCGCCAGCGTTGCTGGTGGCGTCGTGTCGGATACCGGCCCTGCGGCGAGCATCGATCGCGACATGCCACGCGCCATTGAGATTCCCCGTCGACGCACTCGCGCCAGCAGCGACGGCGCACCGACTGCCACGACGGTCATGCGACGCCTGCCAGACCGTACCGGCGCGTCGCCGACGCCCGCCACGTCACTGTCCGAGCCTGCACCCCCGGCGCCAGCCTCTGGCCCGGCAACGAGCCCTGCTCAACCGACCGCACAGGCCTCCCAATCTCCGCGTCCCGAACCCGCTGACGCACCACCCATTGACGATTCAACGGCGAACGCCACGGCGGACGGCGCGTCGACGTCGTCGGCGCTGGTACCGGCGGGCGCTCCCCCGCTCGTTGCCGAACCGGCGGTTCGGGTGCCGCGATCGCAGGCTCCGCTTGTCACCGAACCGCGCCTCGTCGCCGGCCCATCGACCACGCTCACGGGGGACGGATGACATACCAGCATCTGGGATTCCGGGCGATGAGCACCGACGTCAACGTGACCGTTGTGGGTGGCGACGACGGCGCCCTCGCCTATGCCCACAACCGGATCGCTCAGCTGGAACAGCGGTGGAGCGGGTTCCTGCCGACATCCGAGATCAGCGTGCTCAACAACGCCGACGGTGACCCCGTGGTGGTCTCGCCCGACACCGTCGCAGCGGTACGTGCCGCGTGTACGGCGTGGACCTACACATTGGGGTACTTCGATCCAACGACTCACGAGTCGATGCTGCGACCGGGGCACCGCGACGCGGGCGACGCTGCCCGCGACCAGAACCTCGACGCCGGCGGCGCCCTCATCGCGGGGGCCGGATGCGCGGGGGTGATGACCGACGCCACCTCCGGCGAAGTGCAGTTCCCCCGTGGTGTGCGCTTCGACCTCGGCGGGATCGCCAAAGGGCTCGCTGCCGATCTCGTCGCCACCGAACTGATCGACCGGGGTGCCCGCGGTGCCCTCGTGAACATCGGTGGGAGCGCTCGGGTGCTCGGCGAACCAGCCAACGGCGACCGGTGGCTGATCGAGATCGAAGACCCGCGCACCGACCAGCCGTTCACCACCATCGAACTGATCGGCGGCGGAGTCGCGACCAGCACGACGCTGCGACGACGCTGGCGTCTCGGCGGACGCGCCGTCCACGACCTCGTTCACCCAACGGCCGGTGGGCCGGCAGGCGCCTCGGTGGTCGGGGTCTGCGTGATCGCCTCCACCGCAGCGTGGGCCGACGCTCTGTCGAGGATCCCGTTCGTCGCCCCCGAACGCACCGATCTGTTCGGACCGACCTCGGCGTTGATCATGCACGGCAACGGTGACACTGCGTCGATCGGAAGGGTCGATCATGCGGATCTCGTTCCCGCGTGATCATGTGGTGACCGCGCCGGAGCGGACGGTTGACCGTACGCTCGTCGTCGATGGCCACGTCCCACACTGACCAACGAAGGCTGCCGACCCAACGGACTCTGACAGCGCTGCCGCGGGTGGTGCTGCCACGGGTGGTGCTGCCGGTCGCAATGATCGCCCTGGCTGCCGCGAGCGTGGCGGGTTGTGCGCTCGGCGATCGGCCGAGCTTCGAGGCCACCGCCACGGCAACCGCCGCGGGGGTCACCACCGGCGATGCGGCAATCGACGCTGTCCTGGGCCGCCTCGACCAGGTCTCGACCGCCGAGTTCACCGCCGAGTTCACCGCCGTCGCTACGTTCGGTGGGAGGACGACACCGCTCAAGGTGGTGCAAGGCGGGAGCCCCACCCGGCGAGCCGTCTCGATCGGCGATGTCAACTATCGCATCGATGGCGCCACGGCAAGCACCTGCCACGCCGTCGAGACAACCTGCACCGACAGCATCGACGCCGAGGCAGTGAGCAACACCGGCGTCACCCCCGACTTCGCATTCGGCGCGCTGGCCAAACGGCTCCGCCGCGATGCAATGGCCAAGATTGGCTCGACCATTGCGTCAACGCGGGAGGTGGCCGGCGTGATCAGCACGTGCGTCGATGTACCGGTCAGCGGCGGCACCAAGGTGTACTGCGCGCTCGACAACGGGGTGATCACGCATTTCGCTGGCGGCGATGTCGTGATCGACCTGACCACGTACTCCCCCACCGCCGACGCTGCGCTTTTCACCAGTGCCTGATCCAACCGGCGCCTGATCCGTCCGGCGCAGACCCCGTCAGCGGGCGGTGACGGTGCTGGTGTCGCGGCCGCTGCGCAGCAAGGTTCCGGGTCGGGCAGCGAGGAGGGTGCCATGGTCGACGCAGCGGACACCGTTGACGATCACGTGTTCCACACCGACCCCCTCGCCGTACACACGTCCTGCGCCACCCGGAAGATCGAAGCGGGTCGAGACCTCGCCGGGGCCGATCGTGGCCGGATCGATGATGGTGATATCGGCCAGGTAACCGGGAGTCAGTTGGCCCCGGTCGATCAGTCCGTACAGCGCTGCGGGGCGGGCGGTCAGGTGGTGCACGGCTTCTTCGAGCGGCATCATGTCGCGCTCGCGCACTGCTCTGGCCAGCATGGTGGTGCAGTAGCTGAAGCTGTCGATCATGTCGAGGTGTGCACCCGCGTCGCTGGCCCCGACGATCGCCCGCGGGTCTCGCCACACCTCCACCCGGCGCTGCCAGGTGGCGTCGTCTTGGCCACGGTCCTGGTTGGCGATCACGGTGCGCAGATCGTCGGCAATCACGATGTCGGCCAGCGTGTCCCATGGCGAGCGGCCGAGCTCACGGGCGATGTCGCCGATCAGACGTCCCTGATACGGCTGCCACTCGTCGCTGAAGGTTTCCAGGATCCAGTACCCGGCCCAGTTGCCAATCGCCCGAGTGGTGCCTTCGGTGCTCTGCGCCAGGCGGTTCCATTCGGCCCGGACATCCGGGTCGCGCAGTTGGCGCAACTTCTCCTCGACCGGCAGCGCCATCAGCTGGTCCCATCCGTGCAGGATGTCGAGAATGAATCCGCTGGTGAAGTTGAGCCGCAACCGGAACGTGTCGGGCAGGGTGAGCGCCAGCACCCGTCCGCCAAGGGCTTCGGCGATGTCGAATCCGCGTAGTTGGTGCTGCACGTGGTCCCAGCTTTGGGCGTACACCTGCAGCAGGTTCCAGTTGAGCGGGCGGTTCGCCGCAGCGCTCATCTCGCCCATGAGCCGGAACGTGTCGTCGCTGAACTGGCCGACCGCGGGGATGAACTCGAGCGTCGTGCCGGGGAACTCGCTGACGACCGAGCACAGTGCGATCAGCTCCTCCCGGCTGGCGTGCCGCGACGGCACCGGCCGACCGAGGTGGTCGTTGTGGCTCGACGACCACGTACTGGAAAACCCGAGGCCGCCTGCGCCGAGGCCGTCACGCAGAAGTTGTTGCATGTGTAACAACTCTTCATCGGTCGCCTCGCGTTCGGTCGCTGCCGCGCCCATGACCACACGGCGGATCGCCGAGTGGCCGACAAGAAAGCCGGCGTTGGGCATCAGCGTGCCGTCGAGCAGGTCGAGGTACTCGGCGGTGGTTCCCCAGTTCCACGGCACGCCCTGTTGCAGGCTCTCCAGCGGCATCCCCTCCACCCTCGCCAGCATCCGCATCAGGTAATCGGCATCGGCACTGTCGACACTGGAAGCACCCGGCGCCAGCAGCGGGGCGATGGTGAATCCGCAGTTGCCACCAATCACGGTGGTCACCCCATGCAACGGCGACGGGCTCAGCGTGGGGTCCCAGAACGCCTGCGCGTCGTAATGGGTGTGGATGTCGATGAACCCCGGCGCGACCACCAGACCGGTCGCGTCGATGGTGTCCGTCGCCGGCGCTGCGGCCGCGTCGGCCGACTCGCTGATCGACACGATCCGGCCGTCACGCACACCAACGGTCGCCATCACCCCGGGGGCCCCGGAACCGTCGATCACCAAGCCACCGATGATCTTCAAATCGAGCAGGCCGGTGTTGTCCATTTCAGGCCTCGTCCGCGAACCAGCTGCCGTGGAATCCGTTCGGCACCCGCTGGGGAAGTGCGACGGTGGCAAGCGGTTTGGCGCTCATGTCGGCGGCATCGAGCACGACGAAACTCGACGAATTGGTTGCCTTGTCATGGACGTAGGTGACGAGGTAGCCCTCGTCTTCGGCAGCACCCGCGTGGGCCGGCACGAACACCGGCTCACCGGTTGAGCTCGTCTCACCGAGATCGTGCATCGTCCGCTCGCCACTGCGCAGGTCGTACTTGACGACCACGCTCGACGCATCCATCGCCGCGTGCTCGCCCGGACGCGGCCCGGTCGCCCACCCGTACCGGTTCGCCAGCCCGGTCCGCCGATCGTCGATCCGGGGAAAGCCATGGGAGATGTCATCGAGCTGCTCTTCGTGCACGGCACCGGTGGTGAGGTCGAACGACCAGCGGTGCAGGTAGCTCGGCTCGAACGCTTCGGGGCTCCCCTTCCACATCGAGGCGTGCCGCCCGGCGTCGAGGTACACGGTGTTGCCGTCGTCGCTCTCCCAGGCGTTCATGATGTGGAACACGTAGCAGAGGTCGACGTCGAACCAGCGTGGCTGCTCGCCCTGGCGGGCCCGGTCGCGGTGCAGCAGTCCGATGCGCGCACCGTAGCTCTCGCGCCATTCGAACGGCATCGTGCCCTGCATCGCCAGGCCGAGATCGAACACCACCGGCATGTCGAGGAAGATCGCGTGGTTGCGGCTCAGGGCGAAGTCGTGCACCATCGTCGGGCCCCCGACGTCGATCGGCTGGCTGTGGATCAGGTTCCCCGCAGCGTCGGCGACGTGGTAGGTGACGAACGGCGCATTGATCAGCGTGTAGCCAAAGAAGTGCATCTCGCCGGTTTCGGCGCACACGTGCGGGTGCGCGGTGAAGGGCGTGTTCAGCCCGCCGCCGAAGTCGTACGGGCCGAGCGTGTCCAGATCAGGCGAGATCTCGTTGGGCAGGCTGCCCTCTTCGAGCGCGAGGATGCGGCCGGCGTGGCGGACCACGTGGGTGTTGGCGAGGCCGACGCTGAGATCGATCGTGCCGGTGAGCGCATCCATCCGGTCGGCCCCGGCCAGCGCCTTGGTGCGCACCCACCGGTTTCGGTACCACTCGGCTTTCCCGTCACGCAGGCGCATGCCGTGCAGCATCCCGTCGCCGGCGAACCAGTGCATCGTCGGGCCGTTGCCCGGGTTGGCCCCGTTGCGAAAGTACCGCCCGTTCAACTCGGGCGGGATCGTGCCGGTGACAGCCAGGTCGATCGCCTCGACCTCGTCCATCACCGGCGCGTAGTTCCCACGCATGTGGAACGGCAGTTGCGACGTTGATCCGGAGGTCGCTTCTGATTGTTCATCGAGCGCAGTCATAACTCAAGCCTTCCACACCCGGTCGGGCGGAAACGTTGTCGTGTGCCACATCAGCCCGGTCGAATCCGTGTGAAGATTGAGACGTTACGTCAGCGATGGCACAGCGCGATCCTGGGCGCGATCCAGGGCGTGATCGAGGGAGCGAGCGATGAGCGACGGGGCAGTCGATGCGGTAGTGGTCGGTTCGGGGCCGAACGGACTTGTGGCCGCGATCACGCTGGCGCTGGCCGGGCGTTCGGTGGTGGTCGTCGAAGCTGCCGATTCAGTCGGTGGTGGAACGCGTAGCGCCGCGTTGACCCTGCCCGGATTCATCCACGACGTGTGCTCAGCCATCCATCCGCTCGGAGCGGGTTCACCGGCGATGACCGCACTGCCGCTCGCCGACCACGGTCTGCGCTGGTTGCATCCCGAGGTTGCGCTCGCTCATCCACTCGACGGCGGCCGGGCGGGGCACGTCGAGCGCGATCTTGCGGCGACCGCGTTCGCGCTCGGGGGTGACGGTGCACATTGGCAACGCCACATCGGTCGTCTCGTGGCGCAGTGGGACGAGTTGTCGCCAATGGTGATGCGCCCGCTGGTGCAGGTGCCCCGTCACCCGCTGGTGCTCGCCCGCTTCGGGGTGCCGGCCCTCGCACCGGCCACCTGGCTTGGTCGGCGGTGGTTTGACGGCGACGAGGCGCAGGCTTTGTTCGCCGGCTGCGCGGCCCACGCCTTCCTCCCGCTGTCGCACCCGCTCAGCGCGAGCTTCGGGATGATCCTGCTGACGTCGGCCCACGCCGTTGGCTGGCCGGTCGCCGAGGGAGGCTCACAACGAATCGCCGACGCTCTCGCATCGTTGCTCGCCTCCCTCGGTGGCCGCATCGAGACCGGTCGGCGGATCACCTCACTGACCGAACTTCCGGCGCACCGGTGCGTGCTGTTCGATGTCGCTCCACGCCAGGTCGCGGAGATCGCCGGCGATCACCTGCCCGGCCGATTCCGGACGCGTTTGGAACGCTTCCGTCATGGTCCTGCGGCGTTCAAGATCGACTACGCCCTCGACGGCCCGGTCCCGTGGACCAACGAGGCGTGCAGGCGCGCGGGCACCGTGCACCTCGGCGGTTCGGCCGATGAGGTCGCGGTGGCCGAGGCCGAAGTGGCCGCTGGTCGCCATCCGGAGCGCCCGTTCGTTCTGGTCGCGCAGCAGTCGATCGTCGATCCGTCACGGGCGCCCACCGGCAAGCATACGCTCTGGGCGTACTGCCACGTACCGAACGGGTCGTCGATCGACATGACCGCGGCGATCGAACGGCAGATCGAACGCTTCGCCCCGGGCTTCGGCGATCTGGTGCTGGCCCGCCACACCGCCGGGCCGGCGTGGATGGAAGCCCACAACAACGCCTACATCGGCGGCGACATCGCCGGCGGGGCACACACCGGGCTGCAGGTGGTGTTCCGCCCGCTGCTCGGCCGGGCCTACCGCACCCCCAACCCGTCGCTGCTGCTGTGTGGCGCTTCGACACCCCCCGGCGGCGGCGTCCACGGCATGTGCGGCCACAACGCAGCACTCACCGCCCTTCGCGGCATCCTCCGCTAATGGGTGTAGCCACCCCAAATCCGAACTTTGTCGGTCTCAACATCCACAACCGGTCGAGACCGACAAAGTTCACGGATGTGCGGGGCGGTGAGTCGGGGTCAGCCGAGGGCGACGAGTGCGTGGTTGGCGAAGTTGAGGGCGACGGGACCGTCGTTCGAGGCGACGACGATGTCCTCGAGCCGCATGCCCCATTTGCCGGGAACGTAGATGCCGGGCTCGACGCTGAATGCGTGGCCGGCCTCGATCGGTAGAGCGTTGCCCTCGACCATGTACGGGTCCTCGTGTGCCTCCATACCGATGCCGTGACCGGTGCGGTGAATGAAGTACTCGCCGTAGCCGGCGGCCGTGATGACCGAACGCGACGCCCTGTCGACCGCCTGGCACGATGCACCCACCACGCCGGCGGCGACGCCAGCGGCCTGGGCCTCGTGCAGTACGGCGTACGCGTCGGCGATCTCGGCGGGGATCTCGCCGAGGAACACGCAGCGCGTGATGTCGCTGCAGTAACCGTTCATCGTGCCTCCGAAGTCGGTGAGCACGATCTCGCCCGAACGGATCACCCGGTCGCCGGCGTGGTGATGTGGCGATGCCGCGTTCTCACCTGCGGCGACGATGGCAAAGTTGACCACATCGTGACCTTCCGTGATCAGGCGGGCGGAGATGTCCGCCGACACCTGCGCTTCGGTGCGACCCTCCAGTGCGATCTCGCCGGCGTGAAGCTGGGCTGCCACCCGGTCGGCGGCCGCGCCTGCAGCCGCGAGTGCGGCAATCTCGGCGGCGTCCTTGCGCATCCGTAGTTCGTTCATCACCGTGGTCGAGCGCACGAACCGAGTGGACGAGCCCCATCCGTCGATCAATTCCACGAGGAACCGCGCCCACATCGTGTCGCCGATCGCAGCCACGCGTGGCGACCCGGCGAGTTCCCGTACGATCGCCACCGGATCATCAGTTTCGTTCCACGGGCGGAGCGAGAACACGCCGGCCTGTTCGGCCACGCGGGGGGCTTCGAGGCGCGGGATCACCAACGTCGCCTCACCGTCGCGGGGCACGACGAGCATCGTCAGCCGCTCGAGCGGCATCGCCATGTATCCGCAGAGGTACGGCAGGTCGCTACCGACCGACAGCAACAGCACATCGACGTCGTGGGCCACCATCGCCGCCCGGGCCCGGTGGACGCGGTCGGCGTATGTCGCTGTTGAAGTCGTCGCGGCAGGCAGGCTCATCTCCCCATTCTGCCGAAGTCGAGCCCCGACCGCCCCGCCCCCAGGGTCGAACTTTGTCGGTGTCGCCCGGCTCTACCTGTTCAGACCGACAAAGTTCACGCTCTCCGATGCTGAGGACGGGGTGATCTCGTCGGCGGCTTGGCGGGCGTGGTAGCTGGAGCGGGTCAGCGGGCTCGCTTCGACATGGCCGATCCCTGCGGCCTCACCGACCTGCTTCCAGCGGGTGAACTCGTGCGGCTCGACCCAGCGGGCCACGGCGAGATGGTGCGAGGTTGGCCGGAGATACTGCCCGATGGTGACGATG
Source organism: Acidimicrobiales bacterium (assembly GCA_043756365.1). GTDB lineage: Bacteria > Actinomycetota > Acidimicrobiia > Acidimicrobiales > Ilumatobacteraceae > VFMC01. Next base: position 1,523 of record JAYURF010000470.1, on the reverse strand, counting down.
TCGACGCCGATCGAGGCAAGGTCGACCAGGCATCCGTCCACCTCGTCGACGGATTCGCCCATGCCCACCACGAGACCCGATTTGGTGGTCAGCCCGGCGGCCTTGGCGCGGGCGAGCACGCTCAGGCTCGTCGCGTATCCGGCCGATGGCCGCACCGCCCGCTGCAACCGGGCGACGGTTTCGATGTTGTGGTTGAACACATCAGGGCGCACCTCGAACAGCACCTGCAGTGACGCCGCATCACCCTTGGCGTCGGAAACCAGCGTCTCGATCCGGGTCCCCGGGCAGCGGTCGCGGATCGCCGTGACGCACGCCGCAACGTGGGCCATGCCCCCGTCAGCTAGATCGTCGCGGGCCACCATCGTGAGCACAGCATGGGCGAGACCCATCCGAGCGACGGCCTCGGCCACACGTTCGGGTTCGTCGTGGTCGACGGCAAGCGGCTTGCGCGTGTCGATCAGGCAGAATCCACACGCCCGTGTACACCTCTCGCCGAGCACCATGAACGTCGCTGTCCCGTCGTTCCAGCATTCGCTGAGGTTGGGGCACCCGGCTTCCTCGCACACCGTGATCAGCCCGAGGTCGCGCACCGTCTTCTTGAGCGCCAGCACCTCGGGCCCGTGGACCACCTTGGGGCGCAGCCATTCGGGTTTGCGCGTGCCCAGAGCGAGGCCCGGCGCCACGCCGGCTTGGTCCAGGCGTGCCCCCAGCCGAACCGAAACACCGGTCGTCCCGACCTCGCCCCGGGCACCGGAGACCTGTGCACCGACACCGCTTGCACCGACACCGCTTGCGCCGTCACCGTGGTCGGCGGCGCGGCGCACGACGACGCCGGCACCGGCGCCGCGCGAGAACGCGGAGAGGTCGTCGGGGCGATGCTTCGAGGCCACGTCTTGGCGTTCGGCCTCCACCGCGCCCCACTCGATCGACGCGTGCCGGCTGACAACGTCGACCACATCGCGCATCGTGGCTGCCACACCCTCTTCGGCCAGTGACGTGACCGGCCGGTCCGCGATGCCGCACGGGATGATGTGCTGGCGGAGGTACGCCATGTCGGTGGACACGTTGAGGGCGAAGCCGTGCATGGTGCGGCCTCGCGCCAGGCGAACGCCGATCGCGGCGATCTTGCGCGGGTTCGGGCCGTTGGGGTCGACCCACACCCCCGGGAACTCGGGCAGGCAGCCGACGTCTTCGAGGCCGAGATCACGCAGCGAAGCGATCAGTACCCGTTGCACCGCAGCCACATGATCGGCTGCGCCGAGGCGGTTGGCGACTGAGACCACCGGATAGCCGACGAGTTGGCCGGGGCCGTGATAGGTGACGTCGCCACCCCGTTTCACCGCAACCAACTCGGCACCGACTTCGGCGGGATCGACCAGCAGGTTGCTCGCGAGATCGGTGCGCGGACCATACGTGAACACGTGCGGATGCTCGAGCAGCAGCAGGTGCTGTTCGCGACCGTGGTTGAACAAACCGTTCTGAACCGCGAGCGCGGCAGTGTACGAGACGGTCCCGAGCCAGCG
>JAYURF010000469.1:0-10183 GCA_043756365.1 Acidimicrobiales bacterium | reverse complement strand
CGCCGTAACCGCACAGGTGTGCATCGATGTCGAACGGCATGCCCGGAGTGATCCCCCCGAACACGATCCCGGCCCGCTCGGCGACCGGCAGCGAGGTGAGTCCGAGGCAGCTCATGTCGACCTCACCGAAGTTGGCACGATCGAGGATGCCGACCAGGGCGCCGGTCGTGTCGTAGGTCCACGCGTGGTACGGGCAACTGAATCGCCGTGCCGTACCCGAACCTTCCTCCATCACCATCGCTCCGCGATGGCTGCACATGTTGACGAACGAGCGCAACACACCATCGCCGCCGCGTACCAACAACACGGGCACACCCATCACATCGAGCGCTTTGTACGAGTGAGGTTCGCGCAGTTCACAGCTGAACCCGAGCAGCAACGGCACGCGCCGGAACACCCGGTCCATCTCCAGCCTCCAGCGAGTGGGGTCGTAGTAGTTGCTCGCCGGAACACGCTTGACCGCGGCATCGAGAGGAACCGTGCCCTCCCGCGCATGGACGAGGGTTCGGCGGAGTGCAACAACCAATGCTTCACGACTCATGATCTCTCCAGTCTCAGCGGGCGGGCCGAGGATCAGCCCGTGGTGGGAAGTGGTGGTACTGATTCCACCATGCGGTGGTTGGCAATGATGGGTCCGGAGACCCAGCCGCACAACTGCGGATCGCACTCGCGCAGCTCACCTTCGAGCCATCGACCCTCGTGGGTGAATCGCCCCCACCGATCGCCGTCGGTGACGAGCACGTTGCCCATCGCATCCTGTTCGTACAGGGCGCGGGTGAAGGGGTGGCGGACGCCAAGCATCAGTCACGCTCCATGTATTCGTCGAGCTTGGCGTGCAACCAGCGCACCTTGCTTTCTTGATAGTTGCCGAGGGTCACTCCCGGCTTGCGCGTGCTTTCCAAACCCTGCTGCACCTTGGGCATGTTGAACAGGTCCTGATCGAACACCTTGGCGAGCATGCCCAGCTCCGGAGCGGCGGTGAACGACTCGTACTCCTCGAGCCAATGGACCTTCGCCGGGGGCGGTCGCTCACCATCGAACGGTGCGAGGAAGATGACTTCCATGATGGCGGTGCGATGGTCGTCGCCGTTCGGGCGGAACCGGTAAACGATGCGATTGAACGCACCCCACGGGTGAAAGTTGGGGAACACCGTGTAGTCGATGCTGTCCATCATCTCGGCGTCGCTCAACCGGTCGGCCCACTCGCCTGCGATCGAACGCCACCGATCACGGCTGCCGGCCGCGCCGATCGCCCGCATCGACTGCTCCTCGCTGACCGGGATCGGGTTGCCCTGGTCGACCCGGACGTCCATCATCGCCCGCATCATCTCATCCTGCGTCGGGGTCCAATCGAGCAGCGGGCTGGCGGTGCCGCCGGGAGTGATCACGCGCGCGAAATTATCCCAGATATCGACCTGACTGTTGGTGTCACCGAGGTACGGCATCACCTGAGGGTGGGTGGCATTCACGTGGAACGCCTCGCAGAACGCCTCCTGGGCGATCTTCCAGTTGGCTGGGACCACCTTGGCGATGTGAGCCTGCTTGTACCGGTTGGCCATGTCCCACTCGGCGAAATGGTCAACGATCTCGCCAAGGAAATCCTCCAGCGGCTCGGCATCTGGGTCGGGGTTGATGAAGACCCATCCGGCCCACACACCGACGCGCACTTCGGGCAACGAGAACTGATCGGCAGCCACGTGATCGAAGTCCCACTGCGCCGGTATGTCCTGCAGATCGCCGCCGATGGTCCACGCGAAGCCGTGGAACGGGCAGCGGATCTCCGAGCATCTGCCGTCGTACTCCTTCAGCTGGCGACCGCGGTGCAAACACGCGTTCGGGTACGCCTTGATCGTGTGCTCGTCGGTACGGATCACGATGAACGACGACCGCACGATCGTGTATACGTGATAGTCGCCGACCTCGGGGATCTCCTCCTCGCGGCACGCGTACTGCCACACCCGGCTCCACAGGTGCGACACCTCGCGCTCGTGCCACGCGTGCGAGATGTACCGATCGATCGATACGTCGGCGCTGCCGAGGTACTTCGGCGATTCGAGTCGAAGTACCCCTGGCACCTCGTGGGTATCGGTGTCGAGCAGTTGCTGGTAGCTGATGCCCGGGGATCGTGGGCGGTTCAGCGGCTCGTCGATCACAACGGCCTCCTTCGTCGAGTGTCGGATGGTGTGCACATGTCGGTCAGATGATGTCGATCGCGTCAAGCACGCGAGCGGCGTAGTCGGTGTCGGCATCGGTGTCGCCGGCCAGCGTGCACGCATCTCGCCATGCGCTGCGTCCGGTCGCCCAGCTCACGAAATCGTGAGCGGTCGATGTGGCAGTCGCCGCAGCACCCCCACCTTCGGCGATGCGGATCAATCCGCCGGAGTCGGGCGAGGCCGGATGCAGCGTCCACGTACCGCCGCCGGCACCGGTGAGCACAACCGTGAACGGGCGATCAACGACTCGCATCGCGCCTTGGCACATCTGCGGTAGTCCGGCCCACATCCACTCGATACCCGGTCGCAAGCGTGCGTCGGCGTCGGCGTCGGCGTCGGCGTCGCCGGGAATGGTGTCGGCAAGCGGTCCGCCCGGGCCGAGCAGATCGTGCCGCAGGTGGCAGTAGTGGTCGAAGCAGTACGCGTTGGCCAACAGATGCATCGGGTACGTGCCAAGGTCGGCGACATCGAGCGGGGTCGACGCCAGTGGTTCGTCCTGCATGGCCGACAGCGTGGCGAACGCAGCATCGACGTAGCGGTCGTACTCGGCAAGCAGTTGCTCCGCGGTCCAGCCCTTGCGCGGCGCAACGAGCCTCTCCATTGCTTCCTCGGCACCCATCGCCGGGGCCGACTCGGCATCGGGCCCAGTCGCGTCGGAGGTCGTAGCGGGTACGGGTGTCGGTTCGACCATCTCTTTGAAGTTGGAGGTGATGTGGGCGATGACGTCGTGGACGCGCCATCCCGCACACGCGCTCGGTAACGCCCAGTCGCTCGAGCTGAGCGCGCCAAGCACGGCACGCAGATCGGTGTGGGTGGCTTGCAAACCAGCGACGGCTGCACGGGTCATGGTGACGTCCTGTTCTCGTTGAACCTCATAATGTTCCACCAGCCCACCACTGCTCGAACCGTGGCCGCGCAGCCGACGAGACATACTCGACCAGCATCGCCGAGCCCGGCGGCTGGACATAGGTGTAGGTGCCATACCCCTCGTCGGGCGACACCTGGGCAAGCCGACACACCCAGCCCGCATCTACCGCTGCGCGTGTGGCAGCGGCAACATCGTCGACCCACAGCCCGACGTGGTGCACCCCCGGCCGCTCGCTCCCGTCCCAGATCGAACCGGGCGGGCCTTCGAGCAACTCGATGTGCTGTGGTCCCTCACACGAGTAGGTGAACCGAAGTGGAAGGTGCTGCTGGCCATCTTCGGGAGTCCACGCCGGTTGAGCGGGTGACGTCACCGGGGTCGCCCAGGTGACACCGAGCGGGGCTGCAAGCTCGGCCATCGCCGCGTCGAGATCAGGGACCCGGATACCGGTGTGGTAGACGTCCTGGTAGTTGATCACTCGGCACCTCGATGGCCGTTGAGCGCCCGATCGAGCGCTGCCAACTCATCGCGCTTGCATCGCCGCGACGCGTCCGCGTGCGGCACAAGCGCGTCCGAGCCGTGGAACGATCCGGGATACACGTGCAGTTCGGTCGGCACACCAGCGGCGAGCAGAGCTTGCGCAAAGGCGATGTCCTCATCGACGAACATGTCCAGATCGCCGACCGTGATGATCGTCGGGGCAAGACCGGCAAGATCGGTTGCCCGAGCGGGCGCAGCATAGATCGACACGTCTGGCGACCCGGCACCACCGGCCAAATAGGCGTCCCATCCGATGAGGTTCGCAGCTCGGTTCCAGACCCGAAGGTCGGTGATCGCATGGCTTGACGCGGTCTCGTTGCGATCGTCGATCATTGGGTACCTGAGCATCTGGAAGCACGGGCGAAGCTGCCCGCGATCGCGTGCGAGCAGTCCCAGCCCAGCAGCAAGGCCTCCGCCGGCGCTGCCACCACCGATCGCGATCCGTTCCGGATCGAGCCCCAACGACTCGGCTGAATCGAAAAGCCACCGAAGGCCGCCGTAGCAATCCTCTAACGGCACGGGATATGGATGCGCTGGGGCCAACCGGTAGTCGACCGATGCGACGACGATGTTCAGTTGCTGAACGATCTCAGCGCAGTGAGCGTCATCCATCGCCACCTCGCCAAGGATCATGCCGCCACCATGCATCCAGTAGAGGCTCGGGCTGTCCGGGCGAGGCGTTCGGGGTCGGTAGACACGAACCAGAACTTGGTGGCCGTCATCTGCCGGCACATGATGGTCCTCGATCTCGACCGAGTCCGGCAGTTCGGGCGTGGCCGCACCAAGCAAACTCATCAACTGCGTGACGCCAGCGGCGAGATCGGAGAAGTCCATCAGGTTCGGCGGCAATATCGCCAACACCTGGCGATGTGTTTCGTCAGTACGGGCCTCGATGTCCAAAATCAACCGCCCTCGATTCGTGGAGTCGCCGCCGGTTCCGCAGTGGGATCGGCACGACCAGCCTCGGCCGCAACTGGATGCGGGTCGTCCTTTCGTCGTCGCGCGACCTTGACGATTCCCAGTCGGCTCGCAATGGCGACAGCGATGATGAGCGTGAGTCCTTCGAACATCGGCTGCATCCAGTCGATCTCACGGGGATAGCGGAGGCCAATTCCCTTGATGCCGAACGCCAGCGTGTACACCGCGATGATCGTTCCCCACACGTTGGGTCGCCCGCGAAGTTGGCTGGCGCCAAAGAAGACCGCCCCTACTGCGGTGAACAGCAGCGGTGGACCGACCGACGTACTGAACGTCGCGAACTTCCACGAGTAGATCAACCCGGCGAACCCTGCGATCGCGGCAGATGCCACCAGCGATCCCCAGGTGAGGCGATCGGTCTTGACGCCAGCCAAGCGTGCTGCCTCGCGGTTGCCGCCAGTGGCAAACATGTGGCGACCAAGGGGTGTGTGCTCGAGCACGTACCACACAAGTACGGCGACCAGGAGGCCGTACACGAAGTAGTACGGCAACGAGATCTCGCTGCCGGATCCCGGCCACGAGAACGAAAAGACGCTCTTCTTTCCGAAGTTCACGTAGCTGTCGCCGAACGCTTTGGTGATCTGGCCGCCATCGTGGATCTTGCGGATCAGCGCCGAGATCACTTGGCTCATGCCGAGTGTGGCAATGAAGCTGTTGACTCGCAGCTTGACGACGATCAGTCCATTGATCAATCCGATGACCATGCAGGCCGCCATACCCACCAGGGCACCAACTGCATCGGGGAGGTCGGTCTCGAGCGCCATCTTGTTGACGATGACGAGACACAGCGCCATGTTCGCGCCGATCGACAGGTCGAACGTCTCGGTGATCAACGGAACCAAGAACGCGAGCGCAAGCATGCACACGATCACCTTCTCGATGAGCACGAACTCGAGACTTCCGTTCCACGTGAGGAAGTTGCTCTCGGTCAGCCCGAAGAAGATGAAGAACGCACCCATGAGGTACAGCCCGCTGAACCGGTTGAAGCCCAACTTGGCGACCCACGAGGTCGTCGTCTCGTTGTGTTCCCCGTCGGCCTCGCTGCTCGGTGGCGTCGCTGTCGTTGTTGTTGTCGGGGTCGCTGTCGTGGTCGTGGTCGCTGGTGTTGTCATCGAAGTGCTGCCTTGGTTGTCTGGAGCTGGGCACGTTCCACGTTTTCAGCTGTCATGTCGGTTCCGGTGAGCTGGTCGACGATGACTCCGTCGACGATGATGATGATCCGGTGGGCCACACGAACAAGTTCGTCGGTGTCGGTGGACACCACCAGGACGGCCGCGCCGTCTTGCGCAGCCTGGTCGATCATCTTCAAGATCTGTTCCTTGGCTGCGACGTCGATGCCGCTGGTTGGCTCATCAAGGACAAGCACCATCGGATTCAATCGCAGGCTGCGACCGAACAGAACCTTCTGCTGGTTCCCTCCGCTGAGAGCGGCGATCGGCGTTGCTGGCCCGGGGGTCCGGATCGTCAGTCGGTCGATCCATTCGGAGCACTCCGTGAACTCGTCGCGATGACGAAGCCGACCCCGCCGCCAGTTCCGTCGCACGTTGGCGAGCGTCAGGTTGTGCACCACCGATGCCAACGGGATGATCCCACGGCTCCCACGATCAGCCGGCACGAATGCCATTCCCGCTCGAATTGCCGCGCCCGGGTCGTGGTTTGCAACGTGCGTGCCGGCAACGATCACGGCACCAGCATCGCTCGGTGTCTGCCCGGTGATCAACGGCGCGACCGCTTCGCGACCCGAACCGGTAATCCCCGCGACGCCGACAATCTCGCCCGGCTGAACGCTGAGATCGAGGTGACGAATCGCCCCGCCGGCGAGACCGCTGACGTGCAGCCCCGCCGCGCTTCCCACCTGGGCCTGCGATCCATGTTGGGCGCGTTCGAGCTTGTGACCGATCATCAGTTCGATCAGACGATCATGATCGAGGGCGGCGGTCGCTTCTGTGGCGACCCGCCGCCCGTCTCGCAAGATGGTGACATCGTCGGCAATCTCGAACACCTCGTTGATGTGGTGGGAGATGTACAAGATGGCAATGCCACGATCCTTCAACCGCCTGATCGCGGCGAACAGTCGCTCGACATCGGCTCCTGGCAGTGACGCCGTTGGTTCGTCGAGCACCAGCAGGTGCGCGTACTGCTCCCATCCGTGCAGCGCCCTGACGACAGCAACTGCGGTTCGTTGCGCTGGCGCTAACAACCCGACCGGCACGGTGACGTCAATGTCGTTGAAATCGAGTGCTTCGAGTCCTTCGTTCGCTCTGATGGTGTCTGCGCGCCAGTCGATTCGTCCGCTTCGACGTGTGGTGTACCCAACACCCATCGAAATGTTCTCGACAGCGCTGAGGCCGTGGACCAGACCGAGGTCCTGATGGACGAATCGCACCCCGGCCACCTGGGCCGCACGAGCGTCGCCGAGGCGCAGCGGTTGACCCGCTAGCTCGGCGTGGGCCCCAGCGTCGGGTTGGTGATAGCCGGCGAGAATCTTGATGAACGTCGACTTGCCCGAACCGTTCTGCCCGACCAGAGCGTGGGTACGTCCTGCACCAAGCACGATGTCGAAACCGTCGAGGGCCACCTGGCCTGGGAAGGTCTTCGAGAGACCAGAAACTTCCAACAACTTCGACACGTCGCCCCCTCCGCGCTACTGTCTTGCTCGAAACATACTAACCGGTCAGTAAGTTCTCGGCGTAAGCCGACGACTACGTCCTGAGGGGGAACCAAATGAAATCATCAACACGACTGCTCGTCGTACCGCTCGCACTCGGAATGCTCGTCGCCGCGTGTGGAAGTGACGGCGAGACTGCGAGCGAAAACACCGCTGCAGCGACCCAGCCAGAAACGACCGAGCCAGCCGCGACCGAGCCAGCCGCGACCGAGCCCGAGACCACCGAGGGTGGCGAGACACCGCAAGCAGCGGGTCTCGCAGCAGCCCAATTGGTTGTCGATGCCAACACGACGGCACCGACCGCCATCGGCCCAACGATCCCACTCGATTCGGTCCCCGAAGCCAAGACGGTTGCCTGGCTTGAGTGCTCGCTCCCGTCGTGCGCAGCCATCGGCGTCGGATTCGAAAACGCAGCAGCGGCGCTCGGTTGGACGCTCGAAGTGATCTCGTGGGAGACCGACGCGGCAGCTGCGTTCCAGCAGGCGATCGACCTCGGTGTCGACTACGTTGCGATCACCGGTACCGCTCCGGCGCTGATCCAGGACCAGATCGACGCTGCCGCCGAAGCTGGTATCGGCTTCTTCAGCTGCTTCGACACCGCGCTGCCGGAACAGGAAGCCAACAACATCTGGATGCAGTGCGGCGATGCTACGGCAGTGGTCGCTGCTGGCGACAGGCTCGCCAATGCGATCATCGTCGATTCGGGCGGCACCGCAAACGTGCTGATGGTGAACATCCCCGACTTCGCTGTTCTCGTCAGTGAGCGTGAGGGTTCTGAAGCGGCCTACGCCGCCAACTGCCCGGATTGCAAGTTCACCGAGCTGGCGTTGACGCTCGATCAGTTGCTGGCTGGCGAAGTCGCCGGTGCAGTCGTCTCGGCTGTGCAAGCAGATCCGTCCATCGACTACATCCACTTCGCATTCGACGGACTGACGACCGGTGTCACGGCAACGTTGGCCGAGGCCGACCTGCTCGAGGGCCGCAAGGTCGTGGGTGTCGACTTCAGCGGTGCAGTGCTGCAAGAAGTCGTCGACGGAACGATGCAGTTCTGGACCGCGAACCCCAAGGAATACTCGGCATGGCTGATGATCGACGCAATGGCGCGTCATTCGATCGGCCAAGAGAACACCGAAGAGCGCGCCAACGCAGTGCTGCCGACCTTCATCGTCTCATCACCCGAGCAGGCGGAACCGCTGATTGCCGGTGACGGATGGCCGGGCCCTGACGGCATGGCCGATCAGTTCGCTGCGCTCTGGGGCGTCTGAACACCAACCGTGCGGGGGCCAACCGGCTCACCTGAGCCCGCATGACATGAAGTGAAATCGAATGAGAGTTGGAACGGCCCCGGGGGGAAACCCGGGGCCGTTTCGCGTCTCGATCGCACGGTGGTGCGCCAGCGGTGACCCACCGTTTGGTCAGCGCTACGAGCGGGTGACCTTGGTCGTCGATGCACCCGCGGGCGAGTTGGCGAACATCGCCTCGGAGTCGAATCCGATCCGCCTGTCTGGGACGACCTCGATCACGACCCGACCCGGGCTATCGAGGTGACCTGCGAACGCAGCCTGTTTGGCGGCGTCGCCCGGGCGTACCTTCTCGGCCAGCGCTCGATACATCCACGCCTTGATCTCGTCATCGTCGCGCACGATGGCGGAGCCCTTGTAGGTGACGGCTTGGCTGATGCCGATGTCGGTACCGCGGCTGGAGATCGCAACCGCAACGCGTGGGCGGGCCTCGATCGCCGGGACTCGCTTGCGGCGACGGGTGCAGGTGAGCCAGAACCGTCCGTCGTGATGGACAAAGTTCATGATCACCCCGACCGGATCACCGGCGGTCGTCGTCCACATGAAGCAGCACTCGGTCTGTGTCGCCAGCAGCGTCACCTCTCGCTCGGCAGCGAGCGCGAACGTCGAAACGTCCTCGTAGCTGTCCACGAACTTGTCATCTACGAACTTGTTGTCAGGGTTGTCCATCACTGCCTCCTCGTCGATGCGCCCGCAGGCCGGCAGCGCTATGACCACTCGTTCCAGCGGATGACGTCGGTGGCCGGCGGGCGCTTCGCCAGCTTGAACTCGGTGCCGATGGTGTATGCCACCGGGAACAGGCCCGCCTGGGTGTAGTCGTCGTACGGGATGTTCAACAGCTCGGCGACCTCGCGTTCGTCGGGAAGGTGCATCGTCGTCCAACACGAGCCCAACCCGCGCTCGCGCAACGCCAACATGAAGCTCCATACTGCGGGCAGTATCGAACCCCACCGCGACGCCTGACGGGCAACGGGAGTGTTGTCGGTCATCCGGTCGGCGAGTAGCGGGATGACGAGCACCGGCACATGCTCGAAGTTCTCGGCGAGGTACGTGGCCGACTGCTGGATCACATCGTTGGCGTGCTCAGTAGCCGGCTTGCCGGACTCGGCTGCGTAAGCGAAGAAGCGCTTGCGGTAGATCTCTGCCAGGGCCAGCTTCTTGGCCGGATCATCGACGAACACCCAACGCCAGCGTTGCATGTTGCTGCCGCTGGGCGACTGATGGGCGATGTTGACGCACTCGGCCAGCACGTCGCGCGGCACGGGTCGTTGCAGATCGAGACGCTTGCGCACGGCTCTGGTGGTGGTCAGCACCTCGTCTGCACTGAGACCGAGGTGACCGTCGGTGGACTCGCCCATCAGTACGGCATCGTTCCACCGTCGACCGGGAACAAGCACCCGGTCAGGTTGCGAGCAGCGTCGCTTGCCAGCATCACCGCGACGGCGGCAACCTCTTCAACCTTGTTCGGGCGCTTGATGCACGATTCTTGAGCGAACATGTCGATCAGTGCGTCGTAGCCCGCGAGACCCATCGCGACGGCCGATTCGGGGCCGGTGGCGCGGACGATGTCGGTCTCGATGATCCCCGGCAGGATCGCGTTGACAGTGATGCCGAGCGT
>JAYURF010000468.1:0-10183 GCA_043756365.1 Acidimicrobiales bacterium | reverse complement strand
TGGCCGCCGGCCGCATCGCCCCGATCGGCATTCGCTTCAGCGGCGACACACCCGAACCCGGCCCGGCTTCAGGACCGGTGCTGGAACTCGTCGTGGCCGGCGCTCGCTGCGCGGTCCGCTTCGATGCGGTGCTCGTCGATCATGCCGACGCGCAGCGTTTCGTCGACAGCATCGAGGCCGTTGTCGAAAATGCCCGCAGAGACCCATCGGCAACCGTGGCCGAGCTCGACCTGTTGAGCGAGAAAACGCGCGATCAGATCCTCAACCGTTGGAACGACACCGCCGCCGGCTACGACCGCGACGCATGCATCCATCACCTGTTCGAAGCACAGGTGGACCGCACGCCCGACGAGGCCGCCCTGGTGTTCGAGCAGCGCAGCATCACCTACCGGGTCCTCGACGAACGGGCCAACCAGCTTGCTGCGCACCTGCGCACACTCGGCATCGGGCCCGACGCGATGGTCGGCGTCCATGTCGAGCGTGGCATCGAGTTGATGGTCGCCGTGCTGGGCGTACACAAGGCCGGCGGTGCGTACGTGCCGCTCGACCCGAACTATCCGAGCGACCGTTTGGAGCACATGATCCGCGACAGCGGATGCCAGGTGATCGTCACTCTCGGCCACCTCGAAGCCGAGTTGCCGTTGCCGGTGGGATCGACCGCGATTGTGCTGCGCCTCGACACCGACTCTGGCACCATCGACCGCATGCCCCGCCAGCGCGTGCGAGCCGAGGCCACCTCGGCGCACCTTGCCTACTGCATCTACACCTCCGGTAGCACGGGGTTGCCGAAGGGCGTGCTGATCGAGCATCGCAACGCGGTCAGCTTCTTCGTCGGCATGGACGACGTGGTGGCCCATGATCTGCCGGCCACCTGGTTTGCGGTGACCAGTTTGTCGTTCGACATCTCGGTGCTCGAGTTGCTGTACACGCTGACCCGCGGCTTTCGCGTCGTGGTGTACCGCGACGCAGACCGTGACCCTGGCGCTGGGCATGACTCCGGTCGGGCGCAGCAGGCACACAGCGACACGCCGATGGATTTCTCGCTGTTCTACTTCTCGGGCGACGAGGCCGAGAGCACCGGCGCCGGCAAGTACCGGCTGCTGCTCGAGGGTGCCCGGTGGGCCGATGAGCACGGCTTCTGCGCCGTGTGGACACCCGAGCGGCACTTCCACGCGTTCGGCGGGCTGTACCCGCAACCGGCCATCACCGGTGCCGCGGTCGCCGCAGTCACCAAGCGGGTGCAGATCCGTGCCGGCTCGGTGGTCATGCCGTTGCACCACCCCATTCGGGTCGCCGAGGCGTGGAGCATGGTCGACAACCTGAGCGACGGCCGCGTCGGCATCTCGATCGCATCGGGGTGGCAGCCGAACGACTTCGTGTTGATGCCCGACAACTACGCCGACGCGAAGAACGTGATGTTTCGCGACATCGAACTCGTGAAGCGGTTGTGGCGCGGCGAGACGGTGGCGTTCCCCGGCGTGAACGGTGCCGAGGTGCAGGTGCAGACCCTGCCCCGCCCGGTGCAGCCCGAGTTGCCCGTGTGGGTCACCACCGCCGGTAACCCGGAGACTTACATCGCAGCCGGCTCGATCGGCGCAAACCTGCTCACCCACCTGCTCGGCCAGTCGGTGGAACAGCTCGCCCCCAAGCTCGATCTGTACCGCAAGGCCCGCGCCGACGCAGGGTTCGACCCCGATGCCGGAGTGGTGTCGCTGATGCTGCACACGTTCGTCGGCGCCGACGACGACGAGGTCCGAGCGATCGTTCGTGAACCGTTGAAGCAGTACCTGGGCACCTCACTGTCGCTGCTGAAGGAGTACGCGTGGGCGTTCCCCGCGTTCCAGAAGCCCGGCGGCGTGGTCACCTCGCTCGACGACGACACCATGTCCAGCCTCACCGAGGACGAGACCGACGCGGTGCTGGAGTTCGCATTCCTGCGCTACTACGACACGAGCGGGCTGTTCGGTACGCCCGAGTCGTGCCTGGCGATGGTCGACACGCTGAAAGGCATCGGCGTCAACGAGATCGCCTGCCTCGTCGACTTCGGCGTCGGCACCGATGCGGTGCTGGCGAACCTGTCGCACCTCGACGACCTGCGCGAGCTCAGCAACACCGTCGATGGACAGCACGTGCCCGACGCAGACCAGCCGATCGAGCCGGCCATCGACCAGTCGGCTGCCGCCCAGATTCGCCGTCACGAGGTGACCCATCTGCAGTGCACACCGTCGATGGCACGGATGTTCAGCCTTGACGACGACGCCCGCGAGGCGCTCGCCGGGGTCGGCCACCTGTACGTCGGTGGCGAGGCGTTCCCCGTTGCGCTCGCCAAGGATCTGATGGACCTCTCCCTGTCGGGCAACGTCACCAACATGTACGGTCCGACCGAGACCACGATCTGGTCCACCACGTGGAAGTTGCACGGCGACCTGGGCACGGTGCCGATCGGTTCGCCGATCGCCAACACCAAGATCTACATCCTCGACGCCAATTTGCAGCCACTGCCGCCGGGGGTGCCCGGCGATCTGTGGATCGGCGGCGACGGTGTGGTGCGCGGCTACCACGAACGCCCGGAACTGACGGCCGAGCGGTTCATCGCCGATCCGTTCGTATCCGGGGCGCGGATGTACCGAACCGGCGACCTGGCCAAGTGGCGCGAGCTCGCCGACGGCAGGGGGTTGATCGACTTCCTCGGCCGCATCGACCACCAGGTGAAGCTGCGCGGCTACCGCATCGAGTTGGGCGAGATCGAGACCCGACTCGGTCAGCACGGCGACGTGCGCGAGTGCGTCGTGGTGGTACGTGACGACGCTTCCGGTGAACAGCAACTGGTCGCCTTCGCATCGCCACGCGATGGCGCCGAACTGGTGACCGCTGAGCTGAAGGAACACCTGCGCGCGAAGCTTCCCGATGTGATGGTCCCGGCCCACGTCGTCACCCTCGCCGACCTGCCGCACACACCCAACGGCAAGATCGATCGCAACGCGCTGCCATCGTTGGCAGAGGTGATGGGACGGCGATCCGAGGTGGCGTCCATCGTGGCCGCCGAGAACGATCTGGAGCGCACCGTGCTCGCCGTCTGGCAGGAAACCCTCGGGACCGAACAGATCGGCGTCGACGACAACTTCTTCGACATCGGTGGGCACTCACTGCTGATCGTGCGCATGCACCGGCGGTTGAAAGAGGTGCTCGAACGACCCCTCGCGCTGACCGAGCTGTACCGGTTCCCCACCATTCGCGGCTTCGCCGCAGCACTGTCGCCCGACAACCAGTCGAACACCATGCAACACAGCATCGACCGAGCCTCGCGTCGCCGCGAGACGATGGCCGCGCGGCGCAGGGTCCGGCGATGACGGGCACCGGAATTGGCACCGGTTCAGGCGCCGGGGCGACCAACGACATCGCCATTGTCGGGATGGCTGCGCGCCTGCCGGGAGCGCGCACGCCCGCCGAGTACTGGGCCAACTTGCGCGACGGTGTCGAGAGCGTGCGCTTCTACACCGACGACGAGCTAGTCGCCGCTGGTGTGAAACGGGACGTGTTGATGCAGCCGAACTACGTGCGTGCAGGATCGCCACTTGAGCAGATGGATTACTTCGACGCAGAGTTCTTCGGGTTCTCGCCGAAGGAAGCGGCGATCATGGATCCTCAACACCGCCAGTTCCTGGAGACCTGCTGGGAGGCGCTCGAAGATGCCGCCCACGTACCCGAATCCTTCGACGGTGCCGTCGGGGTGTTCGCAGGATGCGGGATGGGCAGCTACTTCTCGCTCAACTTGCTCACCAACGCCGAACTGGTCCGCAGCGTCGGACTGTTCCTGTTGCGTCACACCGGTAACGACAAGGACTTCCTGAGCACCCGGGCGAGCTACCTGTTCGACCTGCACGGCCCGTCGGTCAACGTGCAGACCGCTTGCTCCACCTCTCTGGTCGCCACGCATCTCGCCTGCCAACACCTGCTGTCGGGCGAGTGCGACATGGCGCTGGCGGGAGGAGTGACCATCGAGATCCCTCACGGTCGCGGCTACCAGTTCGAGGAGGGCGAGATCCTGTCGCCGGACGGCCACTGCCACGCGTTCGACCACCGCTCGGCCGGCACCATCTTCGGCAGCGGCGCAGGCGTGGTCGTGCTGCGCCGGTTGCAGGACGCGCTCGACGACGGCGACCGGATCTACGCGGTCATCAAGGGCACAGCGGTCAACAACGACGGCTCGCGCAAGGTCGGCTACCTCGCCCCCTCGGTCGACGGGCAGGCGGCGTGCATCGCCGAGGCGCTCGCCGTGGCCGACGTGGATGCCGACACCGTCAGCTACATCGAATGCCACGGCACGGGCACCGCGATGGGCGACCCGATCGAGGTCGCCGCGCTCACCCAGGCCTTCCGTGAAAGCACCGACCGCAACGGCTTCTGCGGCATCGGCAGCGTCAAGACCAACATCGGTCACCTCGACACCGCAGCCGGTGTGGCCAGCTTGATGAAGGCGTCGCTCGCTCTCCAGCACGGGCAGTTGCCACCATCGCTGAACTACGAATCGCCCAACCCGCGCATCGACTTCGACGACAGCCCGTTCTACGTGAACGACGCGTTGCAAAAGTGGACGCCCGATTCCGGCGTGCGGCGCGCGGGCGTGAACTCACTCGGTGTCGGCGGCACCAACGCGTTCGCCGTGCTCGAGGAACCCCCGGCGCGCACGAGCACCCCGAGCGTGCTGCCGTGGCAGTTGCTGTGCATCAGCGCGCGCAATCGCGCTGCGCTCGACGACAACACCCGCAAACTTGCCGAACACCTCCGCCAGCATCGTGAGCTCGACCTCGGCGACGTGTCGTGGACACTGCTGCACGGCCGACGCCACTTCACCGAACGGCGCGTGGTGGTGGCCCGCGACACCGACGAGGCGATCGCGCTGCTGGAGGGCACCGACGCGCGCCGGGTGTACTCCCACACCGCATCCAGCGAGGCGCACAGAGTTGCGTTCATGTTCCCCGGTGGGGGAGCGCAGTACCCGCGCATGGCCCACGACCTGTACGACACCGAACCGGTGTTCCGCCGTCACGTCGATGAGGGGTTGCGGTTGCTGCTGGCCGATCACGGCCTCGACCTTCGCCCGCTGCTGTTCTGCGCCATTGATGACCTTCCCGCTGCCACCATTGAGTTGGAGCGGCCATCGCTGCAGCTGCCGGCGATCTTCGTCGTCGAGTACGCGCTCGCCCAGATGTTGATCGAGTCGGGGGTCGTGCCCACCGCGCTGCTCGGCCACAGTGTCGGTGAGAACACCGCCGCGTGCGTGGCCGGAACGATGCGCTTCGCCGACTGTCTCGGGCTGGTGGTGCTACGCGGCCAGCTGATGGACCGCACCGCCGGGGGGATGCTCGCCGTGCCGCTCACCGCTGACGAGTTGCAGCCGCTGCTCGATGAGTTCGGCCTCGACCTTGCCGCGGTGAACGCTCCCGACCTGACGGTGGCCTCCGGTGATGCCGGCACACTGTCGCGACTGGAGGCCCGTCTGGTCGAGATGGGCGTCGAAGCTCACCGGGTGAAGATCAACATTGCTGCCCACAGCCGCATGCTCGATCCCGTGCTCGACGAGTTCGGCGCGTTCCTGCGTTCGATCAAGTTGTCCAAACCGGCTATTGCGTGGGTGTCGAACCGCACCGGGACCTGGATCACCGCCGAGCAGGCGACCGACCCGCAGTACTGGGTGGACCACCTTCGCGGCACGGTTCGCTTTGCCGATTGCGTGGCCACCTTGGCAGCCGAGCCGGGGCGGCTGTTCCTCGAGGTTGGCCCCGGCAAGACCCTGTCGTCGTTGGCCAAGATGAACCCCGCGGTCACCCCGGCGCAGGCTGCGTTGCCGGTGCTGCGTCACGCCGACGAGGTGGTACCCGACGACGCGTTCCTGGTCGCTATGACCGGACGGATGTGGGCCACCGGCGGCCAGATCGACACGACCGCAGTGTTCGGCGACGAGGAACGCAACCGCGTTGGGCTGCCCACCTACGCGTTTCAGAGCCAGCGCTACTTCATCGAGGCCGGCACGCGTAGCGACACTGGCGGACCCGGCGTCGACGGTGCCGACCGCCTCGTCGACAAAGAGCCCGACCCGGCGGCATGGTTCTGGGAACCGGTGTGGCGCCGCAGAGATGTGGAAGACCCGATCGACGACCACCTGTGCTACCTCGTCGTGGCCGACGCGATCGGCCTCTCTGACCGCGTTGCGCGGAACCTGCGCGACGCCGGCAACACCGTGGTCATGCTGCGGCCCGCCGACACCTACACCGTCATCTCGCCCGACGAGTACCAGTTCGCCCCCGAACAGGGCCGTGATGGGTACGAGATGTTGCTCCGTGACCTGGCCGACGCCGGCCGGACCCCAGACCGGGTGGTGCACCTCGGGTTGCTCACCGACACCGAAACGCACCGCAGCGGCTCGAGCTTCTTCCACCGCAACCTCGAGCTCGGCTTCTACAGCCTGCTGTTCCTCGCCCAGGCGTGGGGGGCCGACGGCGTGAAACGCCCACTCCACGTGCTGGTCGGTACCGTCGGGGCACAGCGAGTCTCGGGTACCGACAGCGCCCCCTGGCCCGAACAGGCCACGGCGCTCGGCCCGGTGATGGTGATCCCCCGCGAGCTCGCCGGCGTCACCGTGTCGTGCCTCGACCTGTCTCCAGCGGATCTTGCTCCGCGCTCCGGCACCGTCACCAGCCGGGTAACCAGCATGGTCCGCGCGGGCGTGGTTCGCACCGGTATCGGCCGTGCCGGCTTCGGTGACGGTGCCGCAGCCGGCTCCGGCAGGGGCCGCGGTGAGCCATTGGCCGGCTCGTCACTGGCCGACGCGATCGCGCTCGAGGCGCGAGCCCGCCCGAACTGCGACCTGGTCGCTCGTCGCGGCTCGGAACGCTTCCTTCACGACGTACGCCGGGCGCGCGTCGAGCCGCCCACCGAGGCGACGGAGACGTTGCGGCGTGGTGGCGTGGTGCTGATCACGGGTGGTCTCGGCGGCATCGCCCTCACCGTGGCTGAACGGTTGATTCGTTCCCGCAACGCGAAGATCGTGCTGCTGTCGCGGCGCGGCCTGCCCGATCCGGATGTGTGGGACGACCTGATCCGCAAGCTCGGCACCGACCACGCGTTGTCGCGCAAGATCGCTGCGGTTCGACACCTCGAGTCGCTCGGGGCCGAGGTGATGGTGGCTGCCGGCGACGTTGCCGACGTCGAACGGATGCGCAGCGTGCTCAGTGAGATCACCGCCCGCTTCGGAGCGCTGCACGCCGTGGTGCACGCCGCCGGCGTCATCCGCGACAACCTGCTGGCGGTCAAGCAGCAGGCGGAGATCGAAGATGTGTTCTCGCCGAAGGTGGCGGGAACGCTCGTACTCGACGACCTCACCCGCTCCCTCGATCTCGATCTGTTCGTGGTGTTCTCGTCGACCAGCACCATTACCGCCCCGATCGGCCAGGTCGACTACGTGGCGGCAAACGCGTTCTTGAACGCGTTCGCGCACGCCCGCCACGGCACGTCGCGAACCAAGTACCTGGCGATCGATTGGGGCGTGTGGAACGAGGTCGGCATGGCTGCCGACGCGGCAATCAGGATGAGCGACGGCGGCGGGGCGATGATCCCGTGCCGGCACCCGTGGTTCGACCACCGCGTCACCAGCGAGCGAGGCGTCCACCAGTTCACGTCACGGTGGAGTCCAAACACCGACTGGATGCTCGACGAGCACCGCACCCGCGAGGGCGATGCGCTGGTTCCCGGTGCGGCGTACTTCGAGATCGCCAGGGCTGCGCTGGCCGAGATCGCCGTCGACCGCGCCTTCCAGCTCCACGACCTGATGTTCTTCCGCCCGCTGGCCGTCGCCGACGACGAGACGCGCGAGGTCCGCACGCAGCTCACCCCGATCGACAACGGGTATGCGCTGGAACTGCACGAGCGGGTGTCGATCGACAACCCCACCGGTGGTGCCGGCGGCGGCGGCCACCGTGACGGGTGGCGGCGCACCGGGCAGTGCACGCTGCTGCTGCTCGGCCAGAAACCACCACGCTACATCGACGTCGACGCGGTCGAGGCACGCTGCACAACGCGCGGTCAGCGGCACTCCAAGCAGGAGGACCACCTCCGCTTCGGGCCGAGATGGCAGGTCGTTGAACGGTCGTGCCTTGGCGCAGGCGAAGCAGTGGCGCGGCTTGTGCTCCCCGACGCATTCACCGACGATCTCCAGTCGATCGGGCTGCACCCCGCGCTCGTCGACCTCGGCACCGGGTTCGCCATGGACCTGATCGACAGTTACACCGGCTCAACGTTGTGGGTGCCGATCAGCTACGAACGGATCCGCATTCACTCCCGGCTGCCGCAGGTGATCCGCTCGATCATCACCGTCGGGCCTGCGAGTAGCGAGCGTTCGGGCTTCGCGTGTTTCGACGTGGTTCTCACCGACGATGACGGGCGGGTGCTCGTGGAGATCGACGAGTTCAGCATCAAGCGCCTCGACGGCGCGCTCGACGTCCACCCCGGAGGCTCGCCGGCCGACGATGTCACCTTCGATGCCGACGCGCACAGCGACCGCCACCTGTCGCGCTCGGAGTTGGTGTTCCAGCACACGCTCCGCCAGGGCATCCTCCCCGACCAGGGCGCCGACGCGTTCGAGCGGGCACTCGGGGGGTACTCCGGAGCGCAAGTGGTGATCAGCTCGGTGCCGTTGCCGGCATTGATCGCCCAGACCGTCGCTGCCGCCGACGCCCAGAACCACCCCGGCGCCGGTGACGACGGGGCGTCGTTCGCCCGACCCGAGCTCGACTCCGATTATGTCGGCCCACGCGATGGTGTGGAGGCGGCGCTGGTGGAGATGTGGCAGGAACTGCTCGGCGTGAGCCAGGTGGGGGTGTTCGACAGCTTCTTCGACCTCGGCGGCCACAGCCTGATCGCGGTCCGGTTGTTTTCCAGGGTGCGGAAGGCGTTCTCGGTCGACTTCCCCATCTCGGTGCTGTTCGAGGCGCCAACGGTGGCGGCATGTGCCGACCTGATCAAAGCCGCAACCGGGTACAGCGATACCGACGCGGCCGACGACACGGGCGGCAAGGCGGGGGCGAGCGGCGACCGCGAGCGGATCGTGCCGGAGCGGTTCTCGTACCTCGTGCCGATGCACCAGGGCGGCGGTGGGATCAACCTTCCGTTCTTCCTCGTCGCGGGGATGTTCGGCAACGTGTTGAACTTGCGTCACCTCGCCAACCAGATCGGCACCGATCGCCCGTTCTACGGCATCCAGGCGCGCGGGTTGTTCGGCGGCGCGGCACCACACGAGACCTTCGAGGAGATGGCCGCCGACTACCTGGTCGAGGTGCGCTCGGTGCAACCGCACGGGCCGTACCTGCTCGGCGGGTTCTCCGGCGGCGGTCTGGCCGCGTTGGAGATGGCCCGCCAGTTGCACGAGGCCGGTGAGGAGACGCTGCTGCTCGTGCTGCTCGACACGCCGATTGCCGGTGGGCCGTCGATGACCAAGGCGGAGAAGGTCCAGTTCCACCTGCAGAACCTGCGCGCCGAGGGCGCGAGCTATCCGGTCAACTGGCTGCGCCACAAACGCGAGTACGCCGAAGTCAAGCGACAACGTGACCGCGACGATGCCGCCAGCTTGGATCCGCTGGCCCGGCACGACGGCGATCTCGACGGCGATCTCGACAGGGGCGTGTTGCATTCGACCGAGATCGAATCGGCGTTCTACCGGGCGCTCGAGATCTACACCACGCCGCGCCACCACGGTGTGATCAGCCTGTTCCGGCCCAAGCTCGTGCCTGCGCACGTGTTCGGTCCGGATCGCTGGCTCAGCGACGTGAAGCGTTTCCTGTTCCACGACAACGGATGGGCGCCGTTTTGTGACCGGGTCGATGTGTTCGAGGTGCCCGGCACCCACGACACGATGGTGCTCGAGCCGAACGTGCGGGTGCTCGCAGCGCGGGTGCGCGCCGAGATCGAGTCTGCTGAGCGTACGGCGATGTCGCTCGGCGCTCGGTGAGTTCGGCAGGCGCGACGGCAGCACCGTCGTCAGGAGGGCCTCCGTCGCCCGATGACGACGAAGTCGCCGCGATCAGCGAGATGCTCGCGCAGATGGCTCCTCGCGGGGTCGTGACCGGGGCGCTGGCAATCTCGGACGCGCACATCGCGAGCTTGCATCCGGACGAAGCGGCGATCATCG
>JAYURF010000467.1:0-3587 GCA_043756365.1 Acidimicrobiales bacterium | reverse complement strand
CGGCGGCAGGGTCGGGAACCGTCAGACGGCTGGCCCGGTCGAGCAGCGTTGTCCATCCGTTGGCCACACTCACCGCCGATGAAAGCGTGGCCGGAAGCGACCCCGCTCGCGGCTCGGCGTGGGAGATCGCAACAGTGATGCTCGAGCGATGTCCGACGGGGAAGGCAACGGTGCCCGCTGG
Organism: Acidimicrobiales bacterium; assembly: GCA_043756365.1. Lineage (GTDB taxonomy): Bacteria > Actinomycetota > Acidimicrobiia > Acidimicrobiales > Ilumatobacteraceae > VFMC01. Next base: position 3,406 of record JAYURF010000467.1, on the reverse strand, counting down.
CACGTTGATGCCGGCGAGGGGCATGTCGGTGGGTGGCCGGGCCGACAGCAACGCCGTGCCGTGGAAGGCCACAGCGATCGGCAGCGGCGAATCGTTCGCCACCTCGATCACCGTATGCCCGCCCCCGTCGGCTACGGCGAAGATCCGCTGGACGACGTCGCCATTGGGGATCCGCACTCGCGTCTCGACCACCGGCGTGCCGTCGATACGGATCTGGCGCACCGACGCTTCGAGTGCGGGGTCGTGCCAGCGGTCATCGGCGGCCACCCACCAGTCGAGCGTTGCTGGCTCGGTGCGCCACACCGGGTCGGGCCACCCGCGGATGGCTCCCCACGGCGTCACCTCGGCGCGCCATTCGCCTCCGAGCACACCGATCGTGATCGAAGGCAGGGGTTTCGGGTTCGCGTCACGGAGCACGATCACACGGTACCGAGCGATGCTCGAACCGCTCGCTGCTGCGGCGGCGGCGGGCATGCCTACGATGATCCGGTGGAGACCGCCGTCTTGGTGCCAATCAAGGGTTTTTCCTCCGCCAAGCAACGCCTCGAGCCGGCGTTGTCGGCGACACAGCGTGAGCAGTTGGCCCGCTGGACCGCCGAACGCGTGCTGGTCGCAAGCGGCGAACATCCCGTCCATGTGGTGTGCGACGATCCGGTCGTGGCCGAGTGGGCTCAACGCCGTGGTGCCACAGTGCTCTGGGAGGTTGGGCAGGGTCTCAATGCCGCCGTCGACCACGCCGTGGAATGCCTTGCAGCTCGTGGGCACCGTCATGTTGTCGTGGTGCACGGTGACCTCCCCCGACCCCAGCATGTGGGCAGCTTCGCAGTCGATGGCGCGGTGACACTCGTACCCGACCGACACGGTGACGGCACCAACTTGATGGCCTTCCCAATCAGTCGGCGGCTCGCTGCAAGCTACGGTCCGGGGTCGTTCCGACGGCACCTCGACCAGGCGATGTCGCTCGGCCTTCCGGTGCACGTGGTCAGCGACCCATTGATGGCACTCGATCTCGACCACCCGCGAGACCTCGATCATCCCCTCGTGAAAGAAGTGCTGCCCACATGGCTGCGAACGAACCAGGCCAACCTGTCCCCGAGCAGTTGACACACGCGCCGAGCAGCAACCTCGCCGTCCCCTCCTCGGCGCTGGCAATCGGCGCCCACCCCGACGACGTCGAATTCGGTGCCGGCGCGACCCTGGCCAAGTGGGCTGCGGCCGGCTGCGTCGTGCATCACCTGATCTGCACCGACGGCTCGAAGGGCACCTGGGATGCCGCCGCCGATACGGCGGCCTTGGCGGACCGTCGCCGCGACGAACAGATCAACGCGGCACGACGCTTGGCCGGTTCCGCAGCCGGCGAGGTCCGCTTCCTCGGCCGCATCGATGGTGAACTCGACAGCGACACCGCCACCCGCAGTTCGGTGGCGCGGATCATTCGCGAGCTTCGTCCCTCGGTGGTGCTCGGCCACGATCCGTGGAAGCGTTACCGCTTGCATCCCGACCATCGCCACGCCGGTTTGTTGACCTGCGACGCAGTCGTGGCGGCCCGCGACCCGCATTTCTTCCGCGAGCATGGGCTCGCCCCCCACCGCCCGGAGGCGTTGATGTTGTGGGAGGCCGACGTGCCGAACCACGTCGAGGATGTGAGCGGTTTCGTCGATACCAAGTTGTCGGCACTCGAGGCGCACGAATCACAGTTCGAGAGCACCATGCACGCCGTCGACGACGCCTCGATTGAACAGTTTCGGCAGCGGGTACGTTCTCGACTCGCCGGCCTCGGCGCACCGCACGGTGTGGGTGCAGCAGAACTGTTCCGGTTGATCGTCGGCCTATGACGCAGCGTTGAACTGACCGATCGCGCGCCCTTCGCCCGGCGCCCCGGCGAACGCCTGCGCGATCGACATCCACTCGGTTGCGGCATCCCCGTGGATCTCCAGTGCGGTATCGGCACGGTGTCGCCGCTGGGTGACCGCAAGGCAGAAATCGAGCATCGGGCCGTGCACGGTGTCGAGCGCGTCGGGTGACCCCCACGCCGAGGTGGTACCGCTTGGTGCGGTCAGCGCGACGCGCACATCGACATCGGGCATCGTTCGGCCGTGGATCGCATAGCTGAACGGGCGGGCACGGACGCCGATGTGGGCGACGTGGCGGAGCCGATCGGTAGCCGCCGGCGTGACGCCGAGGGCGTCGGCGACGTCGTAGCCGTGGGCCCACGTTTCCATCAGCCGTGCGGTGATGAACGACCTCGCTGCCATCGCCGGGCCGTACCAGGGCACACGGGCAGCGGGATCGATGGTGCGGGCGTGATCGAGCAGTGCCTGGCGGTCACGCCGCCACTCGGCCAGCATCGCTTCACCGCTCATCGACCGTCCGGGCAACACCGACGTGTGCGTGCCGCCCCCGGCCATCAGGCGGTTGGCATCGGTGACGAACTCGGCCGGGTCGCGCAGGGCGAGCAGGGCACGTTGATCGAAGAACCAGAGGTGACTGATCTGATCGCGCACCGTCCATCCAGGGGCTGCGGTGGCCGTGTCCCAGCCGAGTTCCTCCGCGCCGTCGCGACGATCAGCGACGAGGCTGTCGAGCGCAGCATGCTCAGCGGCAAGATCGGTACAGATGTCATCCATCCCGCCAGTCTCGCAAGTTCATCCCGGCAACCCCACCATCCCACATCACGAGATCCGCTCGACGATTCTGACCGGGCCGAAAACGCAAACGAGGAGCCCGAAGGCTCCCCGTCGATGCGTCTCCCGAATCTCGGGAGGGTGATTACTTCTTTGTAGCCTTCTTGGCCGGTGCAGCCTTCTTGGCCGGTGCAGCCTTCTTGGCCGGTGCAGCCTTCTTGGCTGGTGCAGCCTTCTTCGCTGGTGCAGCCTTCTTCGCTGGTGCAGCCTTCTTCGCTGGTGCAGCTTTCTTCGCTGGTGCAGCCTTCTTTGCTGCGGGGGCAGCTTTCTTCGTAGCCATGGTCATTGGTCCTTTGGTTGGTCCTGGGTCACTTCTTCTTCGGGTTCAACACAGCCTTGAGCGTGCTGCTCGAGGTGAACTTCATCCGCGTGGAGGCGGCGATCTTGACGGCCTCACCGGTTTGGGGGTTACGTCCGAGGCGAGCCTTGGTCTTCGAGGTGCTGAAGGAGCCGAAGCCCGGCCATGCGACCTTGTCGCCCTTTTTCGCTGCCTTCGTGGCGACATCAAAGAACGAGCCGATGGCTCGCTCGGCGTCGGCCTTGGAAACGCCGGAGTCTTTCGCTACTGCGTCGAGCAATTCTGCTTTGGTCATGCTGTTGATACCTCTTCGTATCGGGGTGGTTCGTAGTGAACGGTTGAACGTAACGATGCGTTACATAAGCATCGAACCGCTTTCGTCGGCGAATAGCAAGCATCTAAGTCGTTGCAAATGCAACGACAC
>JAYURF010000466.1:0-3602 GCA_043756365.1 Acidimicrobiales bacterium | reverse complement strand
GCGGCGAGCACCTCGGGGACCATCGACTGCACGCCGATGCTGACCCTGTTCACGCCGCTGCCTAGATACGCAGCCAGCAGGTCGTCGGTCACATCGTCGGGGTTGCACTCAACGGTCACTTCGGCGCCGGCTTCACGCGGGATCGTTTGGATCACAGCCGCCAACGCGACCGGGTCGACGAGGGTGGGGGTTCCGCCGCCGACGAACACCGTGGTGGCCGGCTGGACGGCGTGCCGACCTATGTCGATTCGCAGCGCATCGAGATACTGCTGATGCAGGTGGTGGCGGTCGGTCCAGGTGGCGAACGCGCAGTAATCACACCGCTTCACGCAAAACGGGATGTGCACGTACACCCCGAACGGCTCACTCACCGAGTCACCCTACCGACGATGCGGCAGGGCAGCGAGGTCCGTTATCAGGCGTGGAACAACAAGTCGAGCGCGTCGAGCCGCTCGCCGCACTGGTCGACGGGGACATCGAGCATCGCCGCGATTGCACGGGTGTCGTCACCACGAACGGTGATGACCTTGCCGTTGAAGTCCTGGCGTTGCACCTGGATCATGCGCAGGAACCGGATCAACATCTCGAACGGCTGGCCGGTCAGCTGGCTCAGTTTGACCAGGTCGATGGCGATCTTGCGCGCCGCCGCGGCATCGCCCTCGTTGGGCATCGAGATGTCTTCGCGGGGCAGCAGTTGGTCGACCGGCACGTTGTAGAACTTGGCCAACCGCTCCAACCGTGGCACCGAGATGGCCCGCTCGCCGCGCTCGTAGGCACCCAGCACGGACGCCTTGAACTCGTCGGCCGAGGTGGCCTCCACCTCTTGCAATGACAGCCGCTTCTGGCGCCGGATCACCCGCAGGCGATCACCGACCTTGCGGCTGTAGGGCGATGAATGAACGTCGTCCTCGTCAAAATCTCGCATACCCGCTCTCCTGTTCGTGTGTCATGACGTCCCGTCAACGTCATGACGTAGGGGCATGATGGCACACTCTCCGTGGAAAAACAACTAAAAGTGGGTAACTCAACGCGCAAAGTTGTCAGTTTCGCCACGCTATGAGGCAGGCTGCCGCCACGATTGCCGCTGTTTCCACCCGCAGCACCGTCTCACCCAACCCGATCGTGCGCCCACCGGCCGCCAGCTCGACCTGGTTGAAGCCCCCTTCTGGGCCGATCAGAACGGTGTTCACCGAGACGTCAATGCGACCCGCGGCACCAGGCTCGGCGATGACGGCACCGTCAAGGGCAACCGCGTCTCGGAACGTCAGTACCTCGACCCGCGGCAGCCGCACTCGACGGCTTTGCGCCGCCGCCTCGCGAGCGATCCGGCGCAACCGGTCAAGCTGGCGGACCTGGCGTTCGGCACCCCACCGCACCACCGATCTCGCCGTTTCGAACAGCACAACCCGGTCGATGCCGATCTCCGTGAGCTTGCCCACCACCAACTCGACGCGGTCCCCCTTGGGGATTGCGCAGCCAACCGTCAGCTCCGCTGCGTCAGGCGCCTCGATGAACACCGGACCGTCCACCTGCACTCCCCGCGCTGCGGACCACCACGCCGCGCACCACCCACCGTCGCCGTCGCTCAGCGTGACCGGCTGCCCATCGGCAAGGCGCAGCACGCGGCGCAGATGATGGTCGTCGGCTTCGGTGATCTCGGGCGCGCTGAGTGATTTGACGAACACGTGCGCCGCCGACCGCCGCAGCAGCGGGTTCACGTGAACGCGGATTTGATCCGCGAGAAGAACCCATGCTCACCCGTGCCGACTTCCTCGCCGCGTCCCTCGGCAAAGCGCCGCAGCAGATCGACTTCGGAATCGCTGAGCTTGCCAGGCACATCCACGCGCACGCGCACCCGCAGGTCACCGCGACCTCGACCCTGCAGCCGGGTGACGCCGCGTTGACGGAGCACGAACTCGCGCCCGGGCTGGGTACCCGCCGGCACGACGATGTCTTCGTCGCCATCGAGTGTGTCGAGCGTGAACTTCGCACCGAGCGACGCCTGGGCGATGGAGACCCCCAGCTCGAAGACGAGGTCGTCGCCGTCGCGGGTGAATCGGTCGTGTGCCGCGACCCGGATGTGCACGTACAGGTCGCCAGCCGAACCGCGCCGCGGGCCGACTGCGCCCCGCGAGCCGAGCCGCAGCGTGGAACCAGTATCGACACCGGCGGGGATGTCCACCTGATAGGTGCGCTCCGTGACCAGGCGGCCGTCGCCGTTGCAGCCGGCGCACGGGCTGGCGATCACCTGACCCGCACCGTGACAGCGCGGGCACGCGGCGGTGGTGACCATCTGCCCGAGCAGGCTCTGGCGGACCCGTTGCACCTGGCCACGACCATTGCATTCGGAGCAGGTGACCGGATGCGTGCCCTCGGCGGCTCCGGTTCCATCGCAATGCTCGCAGCGAACCGCGGTGCGCACCGTGACCGGCACCGTGGCACCGAAGACCGCCTGTTCGAGCGTGATGTCGGCCACCACTTCGAGATCCTGGCCCCGCGGCGGGCCAGCAGGACCACCCCGACCGCTCGAGCCATTGCCGCCGAAGAATGCGTCGAACAGGTCGCCGAGGCCACCGCCGCCGAACACGTCGCCCATGTTCTGTCCACCAGCACCGCCGACACCAGCCGCGCCGAAACGGTCGTAGCGGGCCCGGGTGTCGGGATCGCTCAGCACTTCGTAGGCCTGGGCAACGGCTTTGAACTGCTCCTCGGCGGCAGGGTCGCCGGGGCGGGCGTCGGGATGCAGCTCGCGAGCCCGCTTGCGGTACGCCTTCTTGATGTCGTCGGGATTCGCTGTGCGCGCCACACCCAACAATTCGTAGTAGTCGGCCAATTCAGCCAGCCCCTTCGCCGAGATGCTTGCCGAGACGGTCGCTGACCACCTCGACAGTTGCCAACGCTTGCGGATAGTTCATGCGCGTTGGCCCGAGGACCCCCACGGTACCGAGATGCTGACCGTCCACCACCACAGGTGCAACCACGACCGAGCATGCCGCCAGTGGTTGGACTCCGTGTTCGGTACCGATCGCCACCGACAACCCGCGGTCGATCACGTCGCGAACGAGCGACACCACCACGTACTGCTGCTCAAGGGTGTGCAGCACGGCACGCACCGTCTCCACCGCCTCGAACGACTGCGCGACCACCGATGTGCCGCTCACGAACACCGACTCGCGCTGAACCGCTCCGGCAAGGGCGTGGTGCGCCGCATGGCACACGATGTCGACGTCGGCATCGCCACTCGCCGTCAGGTCGCCGGGCTCGATCGGGCGTCCGGTGAGCATCCGTTGCAGATGGGCCGAGGCGGCGGCGATGCGCACCTCGGTGACATCTTGGGCCAGCTCGATCGTCTCGTTCTCGACCGATCCGCTGCTGAGCACGGCAACCACGACCGCCACCCGCGCCGACAGCCCAACCACCTGGACCGAGCGGACCACGGCACGATCCGGTGGTGGGCCCACCAGTACGGAGGCGTGGTGGGTGAGGTGGGCCAACAGGTTGGCGGTCTGGTGCAGCAGTTCCTCGAGGCGACCATGGGTGGCATCGAAGAACAGGCTCACCTGGCGGGCGCTGGCCTCGTCGAGCAGGCCGGGTTCGGTCAT
>JAYURF010000465.1:0-3606 GCA_043756365.1 Acidimicrobiales bacterium | reverse complement strand
CGAGCATGGTGGGCACACCCATCATCGAGTTGATCCCGTAGGTCTCGAACAGCTCGAGCACCAGGCCGGGATCGAAGGCCTCGACCAGCACCTGGGTCGCCCGCTTCGACACCGCGCCGAGCACACAGATCACACAGCCCGCCGTGTGGAACAGCGGCATCGTCGTCACCGTGACCGATCCGTCGCGTATGCCCATTCGGTCGGCGGTGTGCGCCCCGTTGTTGACGAGGCCACGGTGGTGCAGCAACGCACCCTTGGGGAATCCCGTGGTTCCCGACGTGTACTGGATCATTACGGGATCGCCAGCCGCGACCGGAGGCAGCACGGTAGTCGTGGTGGCCCCGTCGCCGTCAAGGAAATCGTCCCATTCGTCGAAGCGGATCACCTCGCGTAGCTCGGGGCAGTGCGCGCGGATCTCGGTGATCGTTGCCAGCATCGGGTTACCGCGGAACTCGGGGACCACCACGATCCCGGCTGCGCGCGACTGGTTGAGGACGTACTCGACTTCGCTGGCGCGAAAGGCAGGGTTCACCGTGACGAGCACGAGCCCCGCCATCGCCGCGCCGAACTCGACCATGATCCACTCGGGGATGTTCGGGGCCCACACCGCCACCCGCTCGCCCGGCTCGAACCGGCGCAGCAAGGCATGCGCGGTGCGCACCGATTGGGAATGCAGCTCGGCGTACGTCCACTGCCGCCGGGCCGACGGGTCGGCAACACCGGCGATCAGGGCGACCTGATCGGGTGCCGTCTCGGCCGCCCAGGTGAGCAGGTCGCCCAACGTCAGGTCGCGCACGGCCGGCTCGGCCGGACCGACAGCGATGGATGCGCCGGGCAAGGATGAGTGATCAGACGACGCTGTGACCGTCATGGCAAACCCCCAACGTTCGCCACACCAGCCGTCTGGTGGGCACGCGGGACGGTAGCAGGGTCGCCGCAGATTGTTAGACGACGACGACCTTGGTGCCCACGTCGGCGAAGTCCCACAAGAAATCGGCATCGCGAACGGCCTGGCGTTGGCATCCGCCGCTGAGGCGGGTGCCCAACTCGGCCTCGGTCTGGTACGGGGAGTTGTCCTCGACGTGAAGTGGGATGGAATGGAACCCGATCGCACCGATGTCGGTCTTGAGCCAGCGGACCATCTTCGGTAGGTACGCCTTGCCGTTCCACGCGGTAGAGACGTCGGAGCGGCTGTACACCTCGTGCGTGCCGGGGAGTTCGTTGCTGTACTTGCTGCCCGAGATGAGCCACGAGCGGATGATCTGTCCGTCGCCGTCGACCGCCCACACCCGTTGCCCGGCCCGGTCGTACACGAGACGGCGACCAGACCCGGAGTCGGGGGGTAGCGGTGGCGCATCGGAGCCGGCAGAAGCCACGGAGCTGAGCGGGTAGCCCATCAAGTCGACGGCCCCCGACGCCGGCTTGGGGGTGCGCACCACGAAGGACTCTTCGTCTGGCCAGATGCCCAGCGAGATCGCCGATTCGCGCCCGACGACGCCGTCGACGAACAGGTTGCGTTCGGCTTGCATCTTCTCGACGGCGCCGAAGGTGGCCTGATCGAACGTTCCCGTGACGGCGCCGGAGTAGAAGCCGCCGTCAAGGAGGGCCTGCTGGAGGCACTGCACGCTGGTGCCGGTCGCGCCCATCCGGACCGACAACACGTCCATCAGGCAACTGTCGGCGGTGGTGAGGTCGCTGCCGTCGAGGTCGGGCAACGCGGTGCCGACCGCGGTTACCGACCCGGCGACCGCGACGGCTTCGGTACCCGCAGGCGCTACGGAGCCAGTGGCACCCAGCGCTGGCGTTGCAGCGTTTGTTGCGTCGACGGACTGCGCAAGGGCCGCAGGAGCGGCGGCCACTGGAGCAGCGGACGCCGTGGCCGGGGTGTCGCCGCGCGATGCCACTGCCAACACGAGGCACAGCACACAGGCCACGCCGGCGACGATGAACAGTGGTCGCCGGTCGAGCCCGCGGGAATGCCGCTCGTCGGTCCGCGAGTCCGACCGGGTGGGGTGCCCGGCTGACGACCGCGTGTGCGGTTGGTTGATCGGTACCCGTCGTGGAGTTGGCGAATGATCGGCCGATGAACGTCGCGCGGCCGGCGTCCGGTGAGCCTGCGGCCGTGCGTCTGTCGAGGTCCGACGACCCACTTGCCCAGCAGATCCGGCGGCTGTTCGATTGAGATTGGGGAGATCGTGGTGCAAGGGTGCTCCGCGGTGTCGTCGGGTGATCGGTCTGAATGCACGCACCGTGCACCACGACCACACCCCTGGGGACCGAGTGTGGGGACCGGGTGGGCGATCAAAGAACATGTCAAGCGTATCTGATCGCAGCCCGAGACCTTGGGCATCCCCGCTGCTGCCGTGCCGGCCTCCGAAACAATTGGACCGGTTTGACGTCATCCGGACCGGTGCCGAGCGGTACGGTTCGACAATGCCGATCGTCCCTGACACGAAGGATTGGACGTGGGTGCTCACCGACGTATGCCCGGAATGCGGGTTCGACGCGGCCGCAGTCGATGTTGCCGCGATGGGTGATCTCATTCGCGCCAATGCCGCAGCCTGGCCGAGTCTCGTCTGCCACGAACGTTCCGGTCAGCGGACACGCGACGACCGATGGTCGGCGCTCGAATACGGATGCCATGTGCGCGATGTCTACCGGATCTTCGACGAGCGGTTGCAGCTGATGCTCGACCAGGATGCACCGGCGTTCGCCAACTGGGATCAGGACGCGACTGCGACAGCTGACGAGTACAGCCGCCAGGTCCCGGCTCGGGTGGCAACCGACCTGCTTGTGGCTGCGGCCAGCCTCGCCGATCGCTTCGAGTTGGTGACGGGCAGCGACTGGCAGCGAACCGGGTTTCGTAGCGATGGGGCGGCCTTCACCGTGGACTCTTTTGCCAGGTACCTGTTGCACGACCCGGTTCACCATCTACACGACGTGGCCAGCGGCTACGCATCGCTGCGCGCCAGTACCGGCACGGGCACCGACGTCGAGGAATAAGGTTCAGTCGGTGAGGCCGAGCCCAAGGAGCTGGCCGACGTCGCGGAGGGCTGCGATGTCGTGGACATCGTGGTCGAGCAAGGGGATCTCGACGATCACAGCATCACCGGCTACCGCGGCGAGGGCCTCGATTTCGACTCGTTCGGCTAGTGCGAGCGATCGCAACTCGTCGTGGTAGGCGAGCTGCTCAGCCAGTGGCCCGCTCGTAGCAGATGAGCTGTTGACGTTGCCGCCGGAGATGTTGCCGCCGGAGATGTTGCCGCCAGTGACGGGGTCGGGGAGCGGGTGGACGAGGTTGACGACCACGGCCCCAAGAGCGAAGCCCCCCGCGGCGAGCGTGGTGGCCATGAACCTCGCCTCGTCGATCGCCTCCGCACGCGGGCTCGACACCAGAACGAACGCAGTGCGATCAGAATGCAGCAACTCGTTCACCTCGCTGGCTCGTTCGCGCAGGCCAGCCTCCATGCTGGAGATCGAGCGGAGGAACTCGACTGTGTCTTCGACGATGCTGGGGCCGGCGAGCCGTTTCACGGTCCACAAGAAGGCTGTGGTGGCCGCATTGGTGACCTTGGCGAACGACCGGGTCGGCAAGGTGAGGGCGCG
>JAYURF010000464.1:0-10328 GCA_043756365.1 Acidimicrobiales bacterium | reverse complement strand
CGATCAGGGCGTCGTTACCGGCTCCGCCTTCTTGACGGTCATCGCCATCGTTACCACGAACCGTGTCGTCACCGTTGTTGGCCCGCATCCGGTCGTTGCCGGGTACACCGTTCATCACGATGTGTGCTTCGCCGGCATACCGGATCGTGCCGTCAGGCATCCGGGTCAACAACGTCGACTCGTCGTACGGGGTAAGCGGGTCGTTGAGAATCGGCCCGGCAGTGCCGAGGTTGGCCATGTCGAAGTTGAAGTCGGGCCTGCTGAACACGTCGGCCGGCAAATTGGTGGCGTCGGTGTTGCGCATGATGATCTCGGCCAACGAGTTGCCCTCCAGCTGGACCAGCATGTTGAGGCCTGCGGTACGGCTCAGGTAGTAGAATCGGTCGCCGTCTTGCAGACGCTCCATCTGGGTCTCGAACACGTAGTTGAACGTCGATCCGAGCATGCCACCGAAGGGCTGCTTGACCTCGGCGAGGCCACCCATCCACAAGTCGATGTCGTCGAGGCCAGTGATACTGGTGGTGCCGGTGTTGGCCCACGCTCCTGTGCTGAGCATGAAGTCGCCGCTACCGGCCGGCGTCAACGGATCAGTGGGATCGTTGGCAACGATCTTGGCTGCCATCATCCGTCGAGCCGCATTGGACCCGGCCACGATCGAACCGGCCCCATCGGGGTCGACGCCGGTGATGGCGGGATGCGTGCCGTAGGCGGCCACGAAGTTGATCAACGACTGCGGCGTCGTGATCGACAGACCGAAGTCGAGCCAGCTGTCGTACGGTGCCAGCAGCGTGTTGCCACCGGTTGCCGCGAAGAACGCTTTTCGGGCGTTGTTCAGTGTGGGAATTCCGGTATCACGGGCACGGGCCAGGTTGAGTGTTGCCAGGTCGAGCGGGAGCCCGACCAGCCGGTTGCGCAGCGCATCGGTGACGAACTCGTCGATCTCGTTGCCCACCTGGGTGGTCATTCCTCGCACAACGGCACCTGCAGCTTCGTCAGGCGTATACACCGTCGCCCCGATCCCGTCAGTGAACGACGGCGGGTTGAGGAAGGCATCGAACAGGCTAATGTCGTTCGGCGTCCCGTTGGTCTCGTACCGGGCGACCGTCTCGGTCAACATCGAGTGACCGAAGCGGTAGACCGCATGGGCGAACTCCGCCGAGATGGCCGGATCGATCGAGGTGTCGTAGCCGGCGAACAGGTTGATCATTGGCTGCACCTTGCGGCCGAACTCCTCGAACACGAGGTGCTGATACTCCATCTCGGTCACGAAGCGTGCCGCCTGGAAGATCCGCTCACCGTTCCACACACCTGGCGTCAGCTGCCATTCGGCCAGCTGGGTCGGGTCCTCCGTCGTGATCACGTTCTTGATGTCGGCGGTGAGCCGGTTGTGCTCGCTGTGGAACACGTGGTGCACCGTGGTGAGCCCGATGTTCTCGTTGACCCGACCATCGCCGGCAATGAAGTGTGCTCCGAGCATCTCGTCGTCATAGGTCCCGGCGATGTTGTCGTTGGTCGTGCCTGGATCGGCATCGGCGGTCTGAGGTATCCGCGGGGTGGCCGGGTTGGCATCGTGGTCGAACGTGCCCGGGGCTGCGTGGTGGGCGATGTCGTCCAGAAACGCATGGCCGGTACGAACAGCGTTGGCCGGGATGGTGACGCCGAGGCCGGCATTGGCGGCCGGGTTGCCCTCGACCAGACCAGTAGCGGAGACGATCTGAGGGAACCCGTTAACGCCGGGGATGAACTTCCCGTACGGGTCGGTGGCCAGCAACGGCACGTTCAACACGTCCGTGTCAACCAGACGGATGCCGAGCATCGACGCAGCCTGCAACTGCACCGCATCCCAGGTAGCCATCCCGCCATTGACGGTGATCAACCGGCCTGTCGACACCGGATCGGCAGCAGCGTTCAACGCAAACTCACGCACGAACACCTGATGCGACGGATGCGACGTGTACGTCTGGTTCTGATCGACGAACGGAGTCGTCGAGTTCATCGCCTCGTGCACGTTGTCGGCGCTCTCATCGACCAGCGGCGTGGCCGGGTTGTCGGCGAGGATCCCGTCGGGGCCCGGCTGGTTGAGCGCGCGAGTGAGCACCATGAAGTTCGTCGGCGAACCGGCCACGAACAGCGGATCGTCCGTCGTCAGGGGGATGAACACCGTTCCGCCGCCCTTGGCCGCCAGGTCGAGACCATGATCGAAGAACTGGCCGAACAGGGTGAACATCGAGTTGAACGGCGCCGAGAGCCCCACGTCGGGGGCAACGTTGGGGATGAACAGCGTTCCCGTAACGGGGTCCACCGGCGCACCGAGTCCCGCCTTGGCCACCGCAGCCGGGTTCGATGCGGTCTGATCGACGATCAGGTTACTGACGATACGGGGATCGCTGTCCTGCACGATCCCCTTCGTCTGGGTGTACGACGTCGGCGTGCCGATCGTGATCGGCCCGGGTCCGTCAGGATCGAAGCTCAAGTTTTCCGCGGCGCGAAGATCGAGCGGCCCGAGACGCGGGAACAACTGATCCGCCGCACCGAACTTGCCTCGACCGGGGACGAGGTTGTTGCAGGTACCGTCGACCGTGCGGAGACCGAATGGCAGCATCTCACCATTGTTGGCCACCGTCGGGATCTGGAACGGGCCGTTACCGAGCAGCGTGCCGCACGGGTTGGCCGGAGTTGCCGTGGCAGCGTGCTGCTCGGCGATCTTGATCTGCTGAAGGATGAAGCGAAGGTCGGACGGATTCAGGTTGAACCCGGCTCCAACCGGTGCAGCACCGGCCGGTGTGTCGTATCCCTCCCAGGGGAAAGGGTCGCCAGGGGCCGCCGATCCGATCGGAACGGCAAAGGTCCCGCCGGCCAACAGCGAGGCTGTACACAGCAACGCCGAAACGACCGACTTCCCCTTCCGCTCCCGCCGCCGCAACGCCCGCGGCTTCCCGCCTACGTCTGAAGATTTCATGGTCCGTATCCGTTTTCCGCTGGCCCGCCCGAACCAGCTGTCGCCCAAGGCGGATTTGTACCCCTGATCTATAACGACGCGTCCTTCGCGAAAACTTTGGGTACATCCCACACATCGTGATGTCCACGCCACCCCGCGTTTAGGGGTGTCTTCCAAGCAGAAACATTTGCAACACGTTCGAAAGCGTGTCGTAACATTCGCTCCGGCGCTCGCCGAAGGCCTCTCACCGACACGAAGGATTTCCAAAGGTCGCGCTGCCAAGGGCCGTGCTGTGCGGGCCGCCCCGATCGAAAACGAACACGAGAGAGCGGCACCGGAGTGCCGCTCTCTCGTCGCTGAACTTCTGATTGGACTTGCTCATGATCTGCGCCGCACGCCAGGCGAAGAGCGTGCGGCACAGATCAGATGGTGATCACCTTCCGGTGTTCAGGGGACCGGAAGGTACGTGAGGAACACGTTGGTCTGCGGCGGGTTCGCTCCGACGACGACCGACTGGCAAGCCGGCGTCGTGAACCCAACGACGTCGGTACCACAGACGTTGTAGGTGTTCGGCTCGAGGAAGAAGTAGGCACCGAACTGATTCCTCGGCACCCCGTCGATCACGACGTCGGCGGCAACCGACGGTGTGATCGCCACTTGCAGCAGACCGAGCGGCAGATAGTTACCGACCAGGACAGTCGTTCCGCCACCAACGATGGTGACCGTCTGACACGCCGGCGTGATGAATCCGGGCACATCGGTGAAGCACACCTGGTGCGGCCCGGCCGGGGTCTTCACCCAGGTAAGGCCCCAATCAGCACGTGCCGACCCGTCCACCTCGATCCGGGCCGCCACAGCCGGGCTGGTCTCCACCCGCAAGAAACCGGTAACACCAAGGCTCGGTGCCGGCCCAGGCGTCGGGGTCGGGTTTGCGGTGAACGTTCCCGTCACCGTGGTCTGGGCACCTGCGGTGACGTTGACGACCTGGCAGGCGGGAGCCTGGAACTCGGCAATGTCACCCCAGCACACCGTATGTGCGCCAACTTCCATGAAGGCGTACAGGCCGTACTCGTCACGGGCCACGCCGTCGACGAACACCGTCGTCGGCGCACCTGCGGGAGCGACCCCTGCCTGGAGCAGACCCATCTGGCCGAACACCCCGTCCACCACCGTGGTTGCGTTGGTGTTGACCGTCACGGTCTGACACGGCGGAGTGGTGAAGCCCACGACATCGCTCCAGCAGACCAGGTGGTTGCCAGCCGGGATCGTTACCCAGTCGATACCCCAGTCGTGCCGTGCAATGCCGTCGACGGAGATCCGTGAAGGAACCGCCGGCGTAGTCGTCGCCCGCAGCTGACCGGTACCGACCGGGGTCGGGGCAACGGGGCTCGGAATGGTCTGGTCGGCAAAGGCCAGCAGTTCGACGTTCGACAGGATGTCGACACCGGTGTTGAGGGCGCCCGGAAGCACCCCGGCGCCACGGACGTGGGCCACCTGCACCTTGGTTCCGACGAAGGTGATGTCGTAGTCGGCTAGCGGACCACTGAAGGCCGCAGTATCGCTGTCTGGCGTCGGCGAAGCCTTCAGGGACCGGACGATGGTGATCGTCCCCGGATCGATGGTGCCGGCCGCAACAGCAGCCCGCAACGCAGTCATCGAGTTGACGAGTTGCGTGTCCAACGGGTCTGCAGTTGCCGGGTTTGGCGCTTGAAGCTGAACGTCGAGCCACAGGTCACCGTCGATGATGTCATTGCCGCCACGACCCTCGATCAGGTCGTTACCGGCACCGCCGACGATGATGTTGCCACCGGTCCACGATGTTGCTCCCGCCGGGAGCAGCCCTGCCAACCCGCTGATTCGGGCGATGCCTGCCGCGTTCAACTCATGCTCGAGCATGGTGATCGCGTCGGAGTTGTCTCCGCGCAGCGTGTCATTGAGGTTCCAACCTGACAGGGCCTCGGTGTGTGTGAACCGGTCGACCTGCACCGGTACCCCTGGCGGCAACACCCCGAGCACCAGTCGAGTGAGATCGGCGTCGGCAGCAGCAGGGTCACCCCGGTGCGTGAGCCAGTCGAACCCAGACAGGCCGTTCACACGGTCGAGACCCGGACCGGAGACGGTGATGTCATCACCGCCTTCGCCGTCGTTGTCGTCATCGCCGTTGTCACCGATGAGGACATCGTGGCCGGGAAGGTTCGGGTTATCGAAGAACGGAGCGCCGTTGTCGCCGGCCAACGCATCGGCGTTGGGTCCGCCTTCGAGCCAGTCGTCACCATCGTCGCCGAAGGCGATATCGGCGGCTCCACCGGCGAACACGATGTCGTTGCCGGGGCCACTCAGGGTCTCGGTACCGTCGGCACCACCGAAGACGAAGTCGTTGCCGAGGCCGCCCATGTTGATGTCGAGGCCGACGCCTGCCGACAGGTAGTCGTCGCCGTCGCCGCCCTTCAAGACGTCATCACCGAACGCGTCGGTCATGATGTCGTCGCCGAGACCGCCGATGATGTTGTCACCGTCGATGCCGCCCTCGAGGCGGTCGTTGCCGTCGTTGCCGCGAAGGGTGTCGACGCCATCGCCGGACTGGATGCGGTCGCCGTTGGCGGTTCCGCCCCACACCACATGCTCGACACCGACGTAGCGGATCGTGCCATCGGCAAGCCGAACCAGCAGTGCTGTTTCGTTGTACGGGGTGTTGACGTCGTCGAGGATCGGGCCGGTGGTACCGAGGTTGGCCAGATCGAACTTGTAGGTCGGGCGTGAGAACACGTCAGCGGGCAGGTTGCCGGCGTCGGAGTTGCGCATCATCATCTCCGCCAAGGAGTTGCCCTCGAGCTGCACGAGCAGGTTGAGGCCTGCGGTGCGGCTGAGGTAGTAAAACCGGTCGCCGTCTTGCAATCGCTCCATTTGGGTCTCGAACACGTAGTTGAACGTCGAGCCGAGCAGGCCGCCGAAAGGCTGTGGCCGTTCGGCGAGGCCGCCCATCCACAGATCGATCGCATCGACCCCGGTGATGGTCACACCGGTGGCGCCACTGACCCAGGTGCCGTTGCCCATGATGAAATCGATGGAGTCGAGCGGGGTAGCCGGGTTGGTTGTGTCGTTGGCCAGGATGAGTGCTGCCGCAGCGCGACGGGCCGCAGTACCACCCGCAACGATCGGGCCGGCATCGTCGGGGTCGTACGACGCGATCAACGGGTGCGTACCGTAAGCCGCAATGAAGTTGACGAACGATGCCTGATTGCGCATCGAAGCGCTGAAGTCGAACCAACTGGTGTACGGCGCCAGCAACGTATCGCCGGTGACAGCAGAGACCTGCCGCCGCACCGCGTTGAGCGGGGCGATGCCCGTCTCTCGTGCTCTGGCGATGTTCAACGTAGCCAAGTCGAGCGGGAGCCCGACGAGGCGGTTGCGCAACGCATCGGTGACGAACTCGTCGAGCTCGTTGCCGACCTGGGTGGTCATACCCCGGATCACGTCACCAGCCGCAGTATCAGCCGCACCTGTACCGGCCACCGGGACCACACCGGCGTAGAACGCCGGCGGGTTGAGGAACGCATCGAACAACGTGATGTTGTTCGGGGTGCCGTCGGCGCGGTAGCGCAGAACATCTTCGTTGAGCATCGAGTGACCGAAGCGGTAGACGGCGTGAGCAAACTCGGCCGAGATGGCTGAATCGATCGACGAGTCGTACCCGGCGAACACGTTGATCGCCGGTTGGACCTTGCGGCCGAACTCTTCGAACACGAGGTGCTGGTACTCCATCTCGGTCACGAACCTTGCCGCCTGGAACAGGCGCTCGCCGTTCCACACGCCGGGGGAGAGCTGCCACTCGGTGAGCTGTGTCGGGTCGTCGGTGGAGACCAGGTCCTTCATGTACGGGACCAACCGGTTGTGCTCACCGTGGAACACATGGTGCACCGTCATCAGGCCGATGTTTTCGTTGACCCGACCGTCACCGGCGACGAAGTGGGTGCCGAGCATCTCGTCGTCATACGTCGACGGCAAACCATCGTCGGCGGTCCCAGCGAGGGTGTCGGCGGTCTGCGGGATCTTCGGCGTCGCCGGGTCGTTGTCGTTGTCGTAGCTACCCGGTGCCGCGTGATGGGCGATGTCGTCCAAGAATGCATGCCCGGTACGGATCACGTTCGCCGGGATCGTGATCCCAGCACCAGCGTTCGCCAACGGGTTGCCCTCGACCAAACCGGTCAAGGTGACCAACTGCGGGTACCCGTTCACGCCCGGCAAGAACTTGCCGTACGGATCCGTCGCCAACATCGGCACGTTCAACACGTCCGCATCAGCGAGATTGATCCCGAGCAGCGTTGAGGACTGGGTCTGCACGGCATCCCACGTGCCCATGCCGCCCGCAACCGTGATCAACAGACCGGTCGACACCGGATCAAGTGCTGCGTTCAGCGCATACTCGCGCAAGAACACCTGATGCGACGGATGCGACGTGTACGTCTGGTTCTGATCCGTGAACGGTGTCGTCGAGTTCGCCGCCTCGTGGATGTTGTCAGCGCTCTCATCGACCAGCGGCGTGGCCGGGTTGTCGGCCAGGATGCCGTCGGGACCGGGCTGGTTGATTGCCCGGGTCAGCACCATGAAGTTCGTCGGCGCCCCCGGCACGAACAACGGGTCGTCAGCGGTCAACGGGATGAACACCGTCCCGCCGCCCTTGCCGACAAGGTCGAGACCATGATCGAAGAACTGGCCGAACAGGGTGAACATCGAGTTGTACGGGGCGTTCAAACCGCCGTCAGGAGTGAGGTTCAAGATCTCCAACGTCCCGGTGATCGGATCAGCAACCGCACCAGGACCCGCCACCCTGACCGCAGCCGGGTTCGTCGCCGTCTGATCGACGATCAGGTTGCTCACGGTACGCGGCTTGCTGTCGAACACGATCCCTTTGGTCTGTGTGTAGGACGTCGGTGCCGATGGAGCGGGACCGGGACCATCAGGATCCCCATCCTGCCCAGCCTGGAACACCGGCGCGGTTAGACGCGGGAACAACCTGTCCGCCGCGCCGAACTTTTCCCGACCGGCACCAAGGTTGTTGCAGGTCCCGTCGACAGTACGGAGCCCCCACGGCAGCAAGTCGCCACCCGTCGAGGCCGGTGGGAGCTGCAGTGGCCCGTTGCCGAGCAGCGTGCCACATGGGTTGGCCGGGGTGGCGGTACGCGCATGCTCTTCGGCAATCTTGATCTGCTGCAGCATGAAACGCATGTCCGACGGGTTCAAGTTGAACCCCTGGCCGACCGGTGCAGCTACACTAGGACTATCGAAACCCTCCCACGGGAACCGTGTCCCGTCACCGGGTGCGGCCGATCCGGTGGGAGCGATGAGGGCACCGCCGGCCAACAGCGTGGCTGTGCACAACGCGGCGGACAGGACCGACTTCGACCTCCCTGCGTTCTGGCGCGACGAGTTGCGGCGTCCGCGAAGGACAGGTGCGTACATGGAAGTATCCGTTTCCGCTGGCCCGCCGAACCAGCTGTCGCCTGAGGCGGATGAGCCCCCGATTTTTACCGACGAGACCTTGCGGAAAGCTTCCACCCTGCCGCCTCTCCAAGTGGCCTATAAACCACGTACGGTATAGTCGCTTGACGGTTTCTAAACAAACATCGGCGACTTTGTAAAGAATCCGTATTTTCACTCAACCATCGCTTGCAAAGTTCCGAATATCACAAGTATTTTCAAAGGTGCGGCGGCCTCGTGGCCAGTCCCAGGCGGGTGAAACCACATGCACATCTCGATGTTCGGACCCTTGCGAGTCTCGCGTTCCGGGGCGGTTCTCGGCCCGAGCGACTTCGGTGGGGTCAAACCGAAGGAACTGCTCGAGCTGTTGTTGCTCGGACGGGGCCATCCGGTTCACAAAGACAGCCTGATCGAGGAGTTGTGGCCCGGCACGCCGCCCAAAAACCCGACCGGAACACTCGAGAGCTACGTGTCGATCTTGCGCAAGTACCTCTTCGACGATCGTGATCAAGCGCGGCGGATGCTCACCACGATGTCGGGTGCGTACCGATTCGCGCTCGATGAAGCGACTCTCGACCTCGAGACGTTCGATCAGCTCATCGCGCGAGCCGAGCGATCACCGTCGAAACGCCTGCCGCTGCTCCAGCAAGCCGCCGACCTCGCCGTCGGGGATCTTCTCGAAGATGTTCCTGCCAACCATTGGATCGACCACCCTCGGTCGATGTACCGCGACCGGGTCGCGCGGGTGCACCTCCTCATCGCCGCCGACTTGATCATCGGCGGCAACTATTCGAGTGCGGTGTGGCACGGCGAGCGGGTCCTCACCATCCGGCCCTACTCCGAGGAGGCTGTGCAGACGATCATGTTGGCCAACCATGCTCTTGGTCACAGCGAGCTGGCACGCCGAGTGTTCGAACGCTGCCGGAAAGTTCTCGCCGACGACCTCAACACCGATTGCACTTCGGAGACAGAGAACCTCGGCGCAGCCATCGATGCCGGTACCCCCGCATCGGCGCTGATTGCAGAACGATGGCCACCACCGCCTGCAAGTCCCGCATCGCGCCGTCGGTCCGAGCGACGCGACCGAAACCGGATCCTTCCGTTCCTCGGCCGCGACCACGAACTCGAGCTGGTCGGCGAACGTTGTGCTGCGTCAGCCGTCAACGGGTTCCAGTTGATCGTCGTCCGTGGGCGCCGCGGGATGGGACGCACCGCATTCCTCGCCGAGCTCGACCGCCGGCTTCGCGGACCCGTCGGTCGATGCACGTACACACCACTCGACTCCGAACGACCCACCGTTCCGCTCGCCACGGCGTTAGAGGCGGCACTGCACGGAACCGCCGGGGCACGCGCCGCCCGCGATTATGCCGATGCCCCCTTTGTCGACAGTTCACCCGAAACCCTCCTTGCGTTGTACAGCGTCATCGCCGATCATGCCCCAGTCACTCTGCTGCTCGACGACTTGCACTGGGCCGATGCCGATACGTTCACGGCGCTCGACTGGCTAGGTCGCCGGCACCCGGAACTACCCCTGACCGTCGTGGCGACGATGCGCGAACACAACCTGCACAACGGTCAGCATCGAACGTTGCGGACCATCACCGAAACCATTCAACTCGGCGTCTTAGCAGCGGAGCACGCGAGCGACCGGCACGGCCTGGACGCTGCTCTGATCCGGGCAACGGGCGGGGTGCCGGCGCTGATCGCCGACTGCTGGCGGTGGACCCGCTCCGGAGGATCTGGCATACCGCCGAGCGTTCGGGATGCGGTGCTGCGAACCGTACGTGGCCTCGGCGGTTCTCATGCCCTCCTGCTACGGGTCGCTGCGACCCACCCTGAGCCCTTCGACGAACTCGACGTGATGCCTTCGCTCACGCAGTCGGTTCCCGAGATCGCCACCGCGATCGATGCG
>JAYURF010000463.1:0-3624 GCA_043756365.1 Acidimicrobiales bacterium | reverse complement strand
AGCACGCTCGGCCGATGCGGCCTGCCTGCCGAAGCGGTCGCAGTCGTGGTGTCGGCGGCCATCACATCACCGGCGCAGAGCGGTTTCGTCTCGCTGTGGCCGACCGGAGCGGTGCAGACGCCAACATCGACCCTGAACGCCGAAGCTGGCGAGACCAGGGCCAACGGAGCAATCGTGCCGGTCGGCATCGACGGTTCGATCAGCGTGTCGGCCAGCGTCGACGCGCACATCGTGATCGATGTGATGGGAGCGTTCGCGCCGGTCGCGACGACCGCACGCTCCGGACGTTTCGTGGCAACGTCGGCGGTGCGATTGTTGGACACCAGGGTCGGCGCGGCGCGGCCCCCGGCCGGATCGACGTTACGAATCCCGCTGCCGCCGGGAGTGCCACAGGACGCGACCGCACTTGCGATCACGGTGGCCACAGCCGACACCACTGCCGCAGGTTTCTTCACCGCGCAACCGGCAGGCGGCCAACGACCGGCAACGAGTTCGCTCAACGTCGATGGCCCACGCCAGATCCGTGCTGCCGGACAGATCGTCGCAGCAACCCCAGATGGGATCGAAGTCTTCACCCAAAAGGGCGACCACGTGATCGTCGACTACACGGGGTGGTTCACGGGACCATCTGCACCGGAATCCTCCGATGGGTTGTTCGTACCGATCGCCCCGACCCGGCTGATCGACACCAGGACGCCGGTCGTCGCGGCAGGGGCAATCAACCCCGGCGGAACGATCACGGTCCCGTCGCAGTCGGTGGTGGCGGGCGGCCGAGTCGCCGCCATTGCCGGGAACTGGACGCTGACCGAAACCCGCACCGCGGGCTTTGTCACGGCCTATCCCGCCGGAACGCCGCGACCACTGGCGGCCACGGTGAACACCGATCGGCGCCGGCAGAACGTGGCCCAGTTCGGGATCGTCGCAGCCTCGACCGCTGGTGTATCGGTGTTCTCCAGCAACGGCACGCATCTCGTCGTCGACGCCACCGGATGGTTCACCGGCCCAGCTGTGCCGGTGACGTCTCCGCCGGTCGAGACGAACGTGTTCGTGCCCGACACGGCTCGGCGCGTACTGCTCGTCGGCGACTCCACGCTGGCAGGCGTACGCTGGTACGGCAACGCGCGCCACGCTCTGGTCGGATCGGACTTCATCCTCGACGTCGAGTCATGTCGGCGACTCGTCGGCACGTCGTGCACCGGGCGCGAGGGCAGGCGCCCGCCCAACGCGGTGCAGGCGATCAACGAGACCGCCGGAGTGTTGGACGACGTGGTGATCATGACCGGCTACAACGACTGGCACACCACCTTCGCCGACGCAGTCGATCAAGTGATGACGGCAGCACGTGCCAAGGGAGCGCACCGGGTGATTTGGCTCACCTACCGGGAAGGCACCGCCTACCGGAACCCCACCGGGGCAACGCCGCAAGCTGCCGGTTTCCGAATCCAGAACCAGATCCTGCTGGCGAAAGCCGGGTCTGGCGCGTATCCCGACCTGCACGTCGCCGACTACGACACCTACACCCGCAACACCACCGGTTGGTACACCAGCGACGGCGTGCACTTCACGGTGGCCGGCGCGTACGGAACGGCCGACTACATCTCGCGTGTCGTCGCGGCGACTCACGGCGAGACCTGCCCCGCACCGCTGAGCGTCGGCGGCGTCGCCGCGTCGCCGTGCCCGCATCCCGACACCCACACCGCGATCACCGATCCGCTGGGCCTGTATGCCGGGAACCCCACCGACATCCACTGCTACGAAATCGGTGCCGGCCGCCAACTCGCCTGCACCGTCGACCCCAAGCTCCACTGAGCTGCGCCGCAGCCGCAGCCGCGTTCGTGTCCGTTCCGCGCCGTGGGAGCGCGCGCTGGCCACGGACGGCTCACTGCCCGCCGCACCCGTGCAGCGTTCGTGACCATCTTGCGCCGCGGGAGCGCGCGCTGGCCACGGACGGCTTACTGCCCGCCAGCCGCGCCGCACCGCATCGCGGGTGGCCATGGCGGCTCGCCCGGCTGCGTTAGAGAATGAACTCGCCCGCGCCGTGCTCGAGGATCGCGACCTGAGTACGTTCGATGACCGCCGTCCACAGCGCCATCGCCCGCTCGCTCGATACGTCGAGGCTGCCGATCGCCATCACCGGGATGATCCAGCCGTACACGACGCCCAGCCGGTAGTGCTGGAAGAACGTGTCGAAGTCGTAGCCCGCCACCCCGTTGGAGACGAGCGTGTCGTGGTATGCGTGGAGGAGGTCGCCTTCGTGCTCGCGACGGTCGTCGGTCGAGACGTTCTGCGCCAGGAAGTAGCCGACGTCAGCAGCACCGCCGCCGCGGCTGATCGCCTGCCAGTCGATGACCACGACCGAACCGTCGGGGGCGGCATCGGAGTCGAAGAACATGTTGTCGGCGCGGTAGTCGAAGTGGACGAGCGTGTGAGGCATCGCCGCCAAGGCATCGAGCAGCGACGGGTTCGCCGCGGCGTACCCGCGGGCGACGGCGAGCATCTTCGGCTCGAGCGTGTCACCGAAGACCTCGCAGAAACCGGGAAACGATGCCTCGTAGATGCCCTGGCCGGCCTGATTGAGCGGGCCGTTGATCACCGGGATGAAGTCGGCCCGCTCGAGCCCGGCACCGTTCCAGAACCGAGCGTGGTGATGGGCGAGCCCAACAAGCGCGGCGTGCGACTGTTCGGGACTGGTCCCAGCAACCTGGTCGCCGAGCGTCAGTGCCGAGAGGTCCTCCAGTAGCAGCATGTAGCTCTCGTCGGCCGACTCCGCGGCCGGCGAGCAGGTGACGTGGTACACCCGCGGGGTGCGCAGCGGTGTCTCGGCGGCGAGCTCGCTGTAGAAGCGGTGTTCGCGCTCATAGATCCGAGTGGGGTGCATCATCGCCCGGATCTCCGGCACCCGGGTGGGGAACTTGGCGATCACCGTCGCGGGCGCCGAACCGGCATCGACGTCGTACACAAGACCGACCTTGGCCACCTCACCCATGAACCCGACCCCGGCGGTGCCCGGATCGATGCTGATCGACGCGACCGAAACGTCGGCCCCGATCGTGCCTGACCCGCGCAGTGCCTCGGTCATCCAGCTCGCCGTGACCTCGCTGGCCGTCGTCGGTACGGCGGTCACGCGGCGACCACCGACGTGCTGACGGCGCGGATGTTGCGGACGTGGCTGACGATCATCGGGTCTGCATCCTGCTGCCATCGGCGACCGGGTCAGCGGCGCGCTCGCCACGCTCGCTCAGCTCGACCGAGGCGACCCCGTCGACCTCCACCACCCGGTGGCATGCCACGCCTTCCCATGCCGGTGGACCGGAGTGGGAACCGTCGCGGACGTCGAACGTTGCGCCGTGCAGCGCGCAGGTCAGGCCGTACCCACGCAGCCGACCCTCGCTCAACGGAGTGTCGGCATGGGAGCAGTTGTCGGCGAGGGCGTAGAGCTGACCCCCGGCCCGGCACACCACGATCCCGTCGGGACCGACCTGTTCGAAGCAACGCAGTTCGCCGTCGGCAAGATCACTGAGATCGCCGAGCTCAATCGCATCAGACATGAAGTGGCCCGTGAGCGAGGTGACGATCGATGTTGTCGTGGAAGAACTGGATCCGCCGTTCCTGCCAGGGCATGTA
>JAYURF010000462.1:0-3625 GCA_043756365.1 Acidimicrobiales bacterium | reverse complement strand
CCGACGGCCTACCCAGCGGACGACTGGTCGAGCCGAAACCGAGGCCGTGGGACGACTGCTTCACCGGGCCGATCGGGCCGCTGATGTTCACCGTGGCGGGGCCGATCAGGCGGCCAGGCGCGTTGCATGGCGACGGGTTACGGGTGGCCGTCGGCAGTGATTGCGATCACTGGGTGGTGTATGACGAGCCCACCCACGCCACCTGCATCGAACCCCAATCGGGTCCTCCCGATGCTGTCAACCTCGGACGCGCACATGTACTTCTACCAGGTGGGATGCTGCAGCGAACGATGACGATTGGATGGCAGTCCGCCTCCGCTTGACTGCCGCTCGTTACCCGCGGGTAGCGTTTTCAGCCATGTCTGCTCGGCCCGGCGAAAGCTCGCCTGCTGCGGGACGCGTCACCGATTCCGACGCTCCGCTGCGCATCGCCTACCTCACCTACCGGGGCAAGGCTCACGTGGGTGGTCAGGGTGTCTATACCCGTCACCTCACGAAAGCACTCGCCGATCTCGGCCATCACGTCGAAGTGTTCAGTGGGCAGCCATACCCCGTGCTCGACGAGCGTGTACAGCTGCACAAACTACCCAGCCTCGACCTGTGGAACGACTACTACCCCGGTCGCATCCCCGCGTACTGGGAAGTGAAGACCAAAGGCGATCTCGCCGAGACGCTGTCGCACGTGAAGGGCACCTTCGGTGAACCGCTCGGATTCAGCGTCCGGGTGCTCGACGTGCTCAAGCAGCGCACCCGCGACTTCGACCTGGTCCACGACAACCAATGCCTCGGCTACGGAATGCTGCAGGTCGAAAAGTTGATCCCCACCATCGTCACGTTGCACCATCCGATCACCCGTGACCGGGCGCTTGAAATGGAGCACACCACGAATCGCCGTAAGCGCCGCAGCGTCGGGCGTTGGTACGGGTTCGTGAAGATGCAGGGCCGCGTTGCCCGGCGGATGCCGCGCATCGTGGTCGTCAGCAAGAACAGCATCAACGACATCCACACCGACATGGGCGTGGCGCTCGACAGAATGCGCCTCGTGCCCGTCGGTGTCGATCCCGACCTGTTCCGCCCGCTGCCCGACGTGGCCCGTCAACCTGGCCGGCTGATCACCACCGCATCGGCCGATGTCGCCCTGAAGGGCCTCGCGTTCCTGCTCGAGGCGATGGCCAAGCTACGCACCGAGCGCGACATCCGCCTCACCATCGTCGGCACCGCCCGCGAGGGTGCCAGCTCCGACCTCATCGACAAGCTCGGCCTGCGGCCCTACATCGATTTCGTGTCCGGCGTGACCGATGAACGCATCGTCGAGCTGTACGCCGAGGCCGAGCTGGCCGTGGTCCCCAGCCTGTACGAGGGGTTCAGCTTGCCGGCGATCGAGGCGATGAGCACCGGGATCTGCGTCGTCGCCACCGACGGCGGCGCGCTTCCCGAGGTGACCGGAACTCACGGCGACACCGTGCTGCAGTGCCGCGCCGGTGATGTCGAAGCGCTCGTCACCGCGATCCGCCGCGGCCTCGACGACGCCGAACTTCGTGCCCGCATCGGAGCTTCGGGCCGTCAACGTGTGGCCGAACGGTGGAGCTGGCAGCACTGCGCGCAGCTCACCGTGGAGCAGTACCGCGAGGTGCTGGCGATGCCGGCAAACATCGCCAAGTCGCGAGCGAACGGCAGGCGCTGAACCCCGATGCTCACCATCAAAACCGACCGACTCGGCGTGCAACCGGGCGACCTCGTGCTCGACGCGGGCGCAGGCTTCGGCCGCCACGCGTTCGAGCTCGCCCGACAAGGTGCCGAAGTGGTTGCGCTCGACTACGCGATGGATGAAGTGATCGCCACGCGGGCGGTGTTCGGGGCAATGATCGAGGCCAATGAGATCATCGCGACTCGCTACGTGGCGGTGATGCGCGGCGACGCCACCCGGCTCCCCTTCGCCGACAACAGCTTCGACCGAGTGATCACCAGCGAGGTGCTCGAGCACATCCCCGACGACACCGGCGCAATCGCCGAGTTCGTACGCGTGCTTAAGCCGGGCGGCACGTTCGCAGCGACGGTCCCAACCTGGTTGCCCGAGAAGGTCAACTGGATGCTCAGCGACGAGTACCACGCCCCGAAGAGCGAGGGCGGCCATGTTCGGATCTACTCCGCCACCGAATTGAAGGCCAAGCTGCGCACCGCCGGCCTCACCATCACCGGCAGCCATCACGCCCACGCCTTGCATTCGCCGTACTGGTGGCTGAAGTGCTTGGTCGGCCCACGCCGCACCGACAGCAAGGCCGTCAACACATACCGCAAGTTGCTGGAATGGGAGATCACCTCGCAGCCGGTCGGGTTGAAGGTGCTCGAGCGTGGCCTGTCGCCGTTGATCGGCAAGAGCTTTGTCGTCTACGGGACCAAATCATGAGCGTCACCCCCGATATCGACGAGGTGCTCAGCGCCGACGAGGTGACAGACAGCGCCGAATCGATCGCCCGGCTACAACTGGACTCCGGGATGATCCCGTGGTTCGAGGGCGGGCACTGCGATCCGTGGAACCACGTCGAGACGGCGATGGCGCTCGACGTTGCCGGGTTCCACCGCGAGGCCGAGCGGGCCTACGAATGGCTGGTCGATACACAGCGCCCCGACGGAAGCTGGTGGAACTACTACCTGGCTGACGGTTCCGTGGAGGAAGCGAAGCTCGACACCAACGTGTGCGCCTACATCGCCACCGGCGTGTGGCATCACTGGTTGTGCACGTGGGACCGGGCCTTCGTTGACCACCTGTGGCCGACAGTCGACCGGGCGATGGAGTGGGTTCTCGGCATGCGCCGGCCCAACGGCACCGTGCTGTGGGCACGCACCGAATCGTCGCGGCCATGGGACTACGCGCTGCTCACGGGATCGTCCAGCATCGCCCATTCTCTGCGCTGTGCAGCCAACCTCGCCGCGCTGATCAACGAGCCCCGTGCTGAATGGGCTGCGGCAGCGGATCATCTCGCCAACATCGTCGCCAACGAGCCGACCGCGTTCGAACCCAAGCAACGCTGGGCGATGGACTGGTACTACCCGGTGCTGTCCGGGGCAATGACCGGCGAACAGGCCAAGGCCCGCCTGGCCGACGGCTGGGACACGTTCGCGATGGAAGGCAAGGGCATCCGCTGCGTCAGCGACGAGCCATGGGTCACCGCATCCGAGACCGCCGAGGCCGCACTCGCCTACGCCGCCATTGGCGATGTGTCCACCGCAACCGACCTGTTGCGCTGGACCAGATCGCACCGCCTCGACGACGGCTCGTACTGGACCGGCATCGTCTACCCCAGCGGCGAACGCTTTCCCTCAGGCGAGACGTCCGCCTACACCGCAGCCGCAGTGATCCTCGCCGCCGACGCGATCACCGGTGCCTCCCCCGCCAGCACCGTCTTCGTCCCCCGCGTCCTCGACTAGGTGCCGGACTAGCTGAGGTCAGCGTTTCAAGTATCTGAGGGCAGCGTTTCACGCATCTGAGATCAGCGTTTCGCGGTAGCATGCCCGTATGATCGAGCGTCATCTGCTGCGTGTTGCTCAGGAATCGTTGCACGGGTTCCGGGTGACAGTGATCAACGGTCCTCGCCAGTCGGGCAAAACTACCTTGGCGAAGCAG
>JAYURF010000461.1:0-3627 GCA_043756365.1 Acidimicrobiales bacterium | reverse complement strand
ATCGTCGGTGATGACGAGCGGCCGGTCCGGGAACTCCTCGGCGGCGGCATCCAGCATTTCGGCCAGCGTGCGCGGTCCCCACGAGGGGAACCGCGCTTCGAGCTCGGCACGCCGTTCGGCAAAGGGTTTCACAGCGGAGTCACGACTCCAACGACGCCTGGTACGCCTCCCAGTACGTGCGATGGGCCTTGAACTCCTTGTCACGGTCGAGCACCGCGGGTTTGACGCCGCCCTCGCGCCACAACTCGGTGAACCGGTCCATCGAGGGACTGGCGATCCCCATCGCGTCGAGGTCGTTCGCCGCAGCCATCGCCGCTTGCATCCCCTGCGCTTCGAACCAGCGGTTGGTGACTTCCTTGTGCGAGTAGATCGCATCGAGGGCGACGTGGGACACGCGCTCGGCATAGGCACGGGCCACCGCCTCGACCTGATCGCGGGGCACGGCGCGGTTGACGAGGCCGAGCTCGGCTGCCTCGGCACCGGTCATGTTGTCGCCGGTGAGCAACCACTCCTTGGTCTTGCGCATGCCAAGGTGCACCGGCCACAGGCCAAATACGTGGATCTCGCCCATGGCCCGCGCCTCGGGCTGGCCGAGCAGTGCGTCGTCGGCGCAGAACACCACGTCGAGCACCCCGATCAGGTCCAGCCCGCCCGCCACGCAGTGGCCGTGGACGACGCCGATGGTGGCCTGGCGAATGCGGAACAGGCGCATCCACCGCTCGCGCGACAGATGGAACTCGCGACGCGACCACACCGGCG
Source organism: Acidimicrobiales bacterium (assembly GCA_043756365.1). GTDB lineage: Bacteria > Actinomycetota > Acidimicrobiia > Acidimicrobiales > Ilumatobacteraceae > VFMC01. Next base: position 2,868 of record JAYURF010000461.1, on the reverse strand, counting down.
AACGGCGGTGGGGGCGCTTCTGAACATCATTGATCGCGCTGTCGGCATCCCACAGGTACGAGAACTCGGTGAGGTCATAGCCGGCGCTGAAGTGGTTGCCGTTGGCCTTGATGATCAGCACCCGCGTGTCGTCGTCGGAATCCAGGTCGTCCAGTACGAGGTCGAGTTCGTCGCGCAGCTTGCGCGAGATCGCATTGCTCTTCTCGGGCCGATTCAGCGTCAGCGTCGCGATCCGCTCTTCCTTTTCGTAGATCAACGTTTCGAGCTCCATGCGCAACCTCTGTTCGATAGGTGGTGAGATGCGGGGCCACGATGCGCCCCGTGCACAAGGTAGACAGGGATCGGAAGGATGTCAACGGTGGTGTTGACATTTTGCCATGGGTTTCGTAGCATCGGGCCGACAGCCACCGGGGCAGGCATGCAAGCAAGGAGCCGCAGCATGATGAGTGACGTGGATGTCGTGGTGATCGGTGCCGGCTTCGCCGGTCTGCGGGCGCTGCACACACTCCGCCAGGCCGGTCATCGCGTTGTCGTCCTTGAGTCGGCGTCGGGCATCGGCGGTGTCTGGTACGCCAACCGGTATCCAGGCGCCAGGTGCGATGTCGAGAGTCACGACTACTCGTACTCGTTCTCATCCGAGCTGGAGCAGGAGTGGCGCTGGAGCGAGCGCTACTGCACCCAGCCCGAGATCCTTCGGTACGTCGACCACGTCGCCGATCGGTTCGACCTTCGCGGCGACATCCGGCTGAACACGCGGGTGCTCAGTGCTGACTTCGATGAGCAGGCATCGCGATGGTCGGTCTCCACCGAAGCGGGTGATCGCTGGACGGCCAAGTTCGTGATCATGGCGGTGGGCCAACTGTCCAAGACCAAGGCACCGTCACTCGATGGCCAGTCCTCGTTTGCCGGCGCCACCTACCACACCGCTGAATGGCCCCATGATGGCGTTGACTTCACCGGCAAGCGGGTCGGGGTCATCGGCACGGGTTCGTCGGGGATGCAGGCCATCCCGATCATTGCCGAACAAGCAGCACACCTCACCGTGTTCCAACGCACCCCGAACTTCAGCGTGCCCGCATGTAACGCCGTCATCACCGACGCAGAAGACGCTGCGGTGAAAGCGGACTACGCCACCAGGCGGACCGCGGCGCGCAACTCGCCGAGCGGGCTCGGCTTCGTCACGAACAAGCAGTCAGCGCTCGAGGTGAGCGACGACGAACGACACGCTGCCTATGAAGCTGCTTACGAACGGCTCGGGTTCGGGTTCGCTCTGGCTTACTACGACATCCTGCTCGACGTTACGGCCAACGACACCGCTGCCGACTTCATCCGTGGCAAGATCGCCGCGCTCGTCGACGATCCCGAAACCTTGAAGAAGCTGACGCCCACCGACCATCCGTTTGCAGCCAAGCGGCCCTCGGTCGACAGTGGGTACTTCGAGACGTTCAACCGTGACAACGTCGAACTGGTCGACATCCGCACCGACACGATCGAGCGAATCGAGCCGTCCGGTATCCGCACGACCGCTGGGATGCACGAACTCGACATCATCATCTACGCGACCGGGTTCGATGCGATGACCGGCTCGCTGCTGCGCCCACGGATCACCGGTCGCAACGGCGTCACCCTCACCGAGAAATGGTCGGCCGGTCCGGTCACGTACCTGGGTCTCGGCACCACCGGCTTCCCGAACCTGTTCATCATCGCCGGCCCCGGCAGCCCGTCGTTGCTGAGCAACGTGCTGCTCTCGATCGAACAGCACGTCGACTGGCTGACCGAGCTGATCGCGCATGGCGAAGCCGCCGGAGCAGACACCATCGAGGTCACCCAAGCTGCAGAGGACGACTGGGTTGCGCACGTCAACAAGCGCGCTCTGGAGACGGTGTATCCGCTGGCCCGCTCGTATTACATGGGCGACGAGATCGAGGGCAAGCCGCACGTGTTCATGCCGTACTCGGGCGGTGTACGCGGATATCGCCGCATCCTCGAAGGCGTCGTCGCCGACGGCTACACCGGGTTCGTGTTCGCCACCGCCTGACCGGCGAGATGCAACACTGCAGCACGACAACACTGCAACACGGTCAATCAAGGTCAACGTCAATCAACGTTCGGGAGGACGTCACATGGAAAAGCGAACAATCCTCATCACAGGTGCCGGCTCGGGTTTCGGCAAGGGTGCCGCTGTCGAGCTGGCGTCGCGCGGGCACAACGTGATCGCCGCAACCGAGACGCAGGCGCAGGCCGACGAACTTGCCGCTGAATGCCGAACCTCACCACGGTGAAGCTCGACGTCACCTCCAGCGACGACATCGCCCAGGTGCCAGGGCTCAACGTCGACGTGCTGATCAACAATGCCGGGCTCGGCGTGATGGCCCCGATGGCGAGCGTTCCGATGGAGCGAGTGCGCGCCGCGTTCGACGTCAACGTGTTCGGCATGGTCGAGATGTCGCAGGCCGTCATCCCGGGGATGAAGGACCGCGGCTGGGGCAGGATCATCAACGTGTCATCTGTCGCGGGAGTCTTCTCCGCTGCGCTCGGATCGCCGTACAGCATGACCAAACATGCGGTCGAGGCGTTCACCAAGAGCCTTCGCCTCGAGATGGCCCCGCACGGCATCGACGTCACCAAGGTGAACCCGGGCCCGTACAACACCGGTTTCAACGACCGCATGGTCAACGGGATCCCGGCCTACATCGCCGCTGGCGACGAATCAGCGCAGGAGAGCTCGGGCATGCTCCGAGACATGGTGCTCCCGAACCAGCTCGACCCCACTGAGGTCACCATGACGCTGGCCGACCTCGCCGAAGCCGACGAGACCCCCTTGGAAACCATGATGCCAGAAGGCATCCTCGCCGCACTCGAGGCCAT